>NZ_NOIW01000037.1:0-48221 GCF_002708645.1 Sphingobium sp. IP1 | reverse complement strand
GGCTGGGGGGCCGTTGTGCGCCCGGACCGCCGGGGCCGCCATGGCCCGATGACGGCCCGCCGGGTCGGCCATGACCCTGGCCGTGCTGGGCGGCGGCGGGCATGGCGGTCAACGCCATGGCGCCCAGTGAAAGCGCGGCAATCATGCTTCTGGCAAAGCGATGCATGGTCCAGTCCCTTTTCGATTCCTGTTGATCGAGGCAAGCTAGAATGTGGCAGCTGAACAAATGTTGCACGAACGGAACAAAGACGAAGATGGCGGTCGATATTGTAGGAAATGCGGCGCTTAACTTCGCATAATTCCCGCACATTCTGACATTTAATTTCCAACATTTGTCATTTTGGAACAAGTGAGCGTCAGAGGCAGGCCCGACGCCAGACGGCAATATAGGCCGGCGGGAAGGAATAGGACAGCGCGTCCGCGACGCCCGCCCCGTGCATTTCAGAGCGCGTTGGCGATGATGGCGCGCTGGCTGTTGTCGAGGCCGTCCAGCGCCGCGGTCGCGGTCTGATCCGCGCCGGCCCGATCGCCGCCGTCGCTGCCCACGAACTGGATCGCGCTCAGCAGCACCAATATCGCCCAGAGCAGGGCCATCCAGCGGCTGGTGAAGAGGGAGCGGAGTCGGACGCCGAACATGGCGACCGGTCTGGCATGGCGGCGGTTAAGGAAGCGTCATGCCCGCCGCGCCGATCAGCCCGGCGCCGGCGGGAAGGCCGGGGTGCGGGACGGCAAGCCGGGTGGCGGGCTGGTCAGCAGCAGCCGGTCGAGCTGCGCATAGCCCAGGCAGCGATGGCAATAGGCAAAGTCGAAGGCCGTGTTGAGAATCCAGGCCTGGGTCGCGACGTCCCAGGCCGCCCAGGCTTCGCGCGTAACCTGATCGCTGCCGCAGACATTGCAGACGAAGACGTAGCATGGCGGAGATGGAGGATCGACGGGGCTGGTCATGACCGGACCATAGCCCAGGGCATCGCCATTCCGGCGCGAGACTGGTCCGTTATGGACGCGATGCAGGGTGCTCCAGCGGCGCACAGAAAAGGGGAGGCGCTCCCCGCGCCTCCCCTCCCCTCGAACAGGTTGGAGCCCTTTGCAAGCTGGCGTGATGCTGGCTGATCAGCAGCCTTAAACGCGTCAGCGCCGCGCGGGCTTGATCAAGGCGCGACGCGCATGGCACGTCGCGCCTTGATCTTATTCCGCCGCGATGCCGGCGGCCTTGAACATGTCCGGATCGCTTTCGTCGACATTGGCCGCTTCGGCACCCTTGAGCTTCTTGCGGCGGTCGAACGCGTCCCAGACGTCGTTCCACTGGCCACGGGTCGCGCCCTTGGAATATTCGGTCGCGCGCGTTTCGAAGAAATTGGCATGCTCCACGCCGTTGAGCAGCGGGGTCAGCCAGGGCAGCGGATGCTCGTCGATCATGTAGATGGGCTTGAGGCCCAGCTGCCCCAGGCGCCAGTCGGCGATGTAGCGGACATATTTCTTGATGTCCTTGGGCGTCATGCCGGGCACCGGCCCCATTTCGAAGACGAGATCGACGAAGGCGTCCTCGATCCGGACGGTCTTCTGGCACATGTCCATGATGTCGTCCTTGACCGACGCGGTCAGGCAGTCGCGTTCCTTCACGAAGCTGTGGAACAGCTTGATGATGCCTTCGCAATGCAGGGTTTCGTCGCGGACCGACCAGGTGACGATCTGGCCCATGCCCTTCATCTTGTTGAAGCGCGGGAAGTTCATCAGCATCGCGAAGGAGGCGAAGAGCTGGAGGCCTTCGGTGAAGCCGCCGAACATCGCCAGCGTCTTGGCGATATCCTCGTCCGTGTCGACGCCGAACTGGGCGAGATAGTCATGCTTGTCCTTCATCTCCTTATATTGGAGGAAGGCCGAATATTCGCTTTCGGGCATGCCGATCGTGTCGAGCAAGTGCGAGTAGGCCGCGATATGGACCGTTTCCATGTTGCTGAACGCGGTCAGCATCATCTTGATCTCGGTCGGCTTGAACACGCGGCCGTACTTCTCGTGGTAGCAATCCTGCACTTCCACGTCGGCCTGGGTGAAGAAGCGGAAAATCTGGGTCAGCAGGTTGCGCTCATGGTCGCTGAGCTTCTGCGCCCAGTCACGGCAATCCTCGCCCAGAGGCACTTCCTCGGGCAGCCAGTGGAGCTGCTGCTGGCGCTTCCAAAATTCATAGGCCCAGGGATATTCGAAGGGCTTGTAGACCTTGGAGGCTTGAAGAAGGGGCATCGGGTTTACTCCGAGAAGAATATGTAAATATTGAATATCAAAATCAGCGAGAAGATGACGATACCAGCCATCCTAAGCTGGCTTGCATGACGTGGCTGGCCAATCTTGCGAACGAAATCATCGGTTGTTGCTGTTACCGGCGCAGGTGCAGCCGGATGACGCAATTCATATGACAGAATGACGATCTGACTGAGCGACAGAGTGATCCAGAACAACGCACGCCACTGCGGCGTATCCACCCAATAGCCATAGATTCCGACGCCAATCCCGATCGAGATTAGCGCAAGAAGAGCGATCCTCAGCCCCAAAGGCTTGGTCGCCGTCATGCGATCGTCTCCGTCCCGTCCTTCCGGGCGATGCAACGGCTTTGAACCGCTGCACGTGCCCAGGTCAGACCGGTGTCACTGACAGGCGAGGCACTCGTCATAGTCGGTGGTCTCGCCGATTTCGAACTTGGGAGCGTCGATCGTGTTGTCCGCTTCCACGCCGCCGGCAAAACCGGCGCGCTGCACCGACTTGGAGCGCAGATAATAGAGCGACTTGATGCCCAGTTCCCAAGCGCGGAAGTGAAGCATCAGCAGATCCCACTTCTCAACGTCGGCCGGGATGAACAGGTTCAGCGACTGGGCCTGGTCGATATAGGGGGTGCGATCGGCGGCCAGTTCGAGCAGCCAGCGCTGATCGATCTCGAAGCTGGTCTTGTACACATCCTTTTCTTCCTGGGTCAGGAAGTCGAGATGCTGGACCGAGCCGCCGCGTTCCAGGATCGAGTTCCATACGGCGCTCGAATCCTTGGCCTTTTCGACCAACAGCTTTTCCAGATAGGGATTCTTCACCGCGAAGCTGCCCGAGAGCGTCTTGTGGGTGTAGATGTTCGCCGGGATCGGTTCGATACAGGCCGAGGTGCCGCCGCAGATGATCGAGATCGACGCGGTCGGCGCGATCGCCATCTTGCAGGAGAAGCGCTCCATCACGCCCTGGTCGGCGGCGTCGGGGCACGGCCCACGCTCCTGCGCCAGCATCATCGACGCCTCGTTCACCTTGGCATTGATATGCTTGAAGATGCGCAGGTTCCACGACTTGGCCATGGCACCTTCGAACGGGATGCCGCGTGCCTGCAGGAAGCTGTGGAAGCCCATGACGCCCAGGCCGACCGAGCGTTCGCGGCTGGCGCTATATTTGGCGCGGGCCATTTCCGGCGGGGCGCGGTCGATATAGTCCTGCAGCACATTGTCGAGGAAGCGCATGATGTCTTCCGCGAAGGTCGGGTGATCCTTCCACTGATCCCAGGTTTCCAGGTTCATCGAGGAGAGGCAGCAGACCGCCGTGCGATCCTGGCCGAGATGGTCGCGACCCGTCGGCAGGGTGATTTCCGAGCAGAGGTTCGACGTCGAGACCTTGAGCCCCAGGTCGCGGTGATGCTTGGGCATCATCCGGTTCACCGTGTCGGAGAAGACGATATAGGGCTCGCCGGTGGCGAGGCGGACCTCGACCAGCTTCTGGAACAGCGCGCGGGCATTGACGGTGCCGCGCACCGACTGGTCCTTGGGGCTGCGCAGGTTGAAATCACTGCCGTCGCGCACCGCTTCCATGAACTCGTCGGTCAGCAGCACGCCATGGTGCAGGTTGAGCGCCTTGCGATTGAAGTCGCCACTCGTCTTGCGGATTTCGAGGAACTCCTCGATCTCCGGGTGGGAGACGTCGAGATAGCAGGCGGCCGAGCCGCGACGCAGTGAGCCCTGGCTGATCGCCAAGGTCAGCGAATCCATCACGCGGACGAAGGGAATGATGCCGCTGGTCTTGCCGTTGAGGCCGACCGGCTCACCGATGCCGCGCACGCTGCCCCAATAGGTGCCGATGCCGCCGCCGCGCGAGGCGAGCCAGACATTCTCGTTCCAGGTGTTGACGATGCCTTCCAGGCTGTCGTCGACCGAGTTCAGATAGCAGCTGATCGGCAGGCCGCGGCCGGTGCCGCCGTTCGACAGCACGGGCGTCGCCGGCATGAACCAGAGCTTGGAGATATAGTCATAGACGCGCTGCGCATGGTCGGCATCGTCCGAATAGGCGGCAGCGACGCGGGCGAACAGATCCTGATAGCTCTCGCCGGGCAGCAGATAGCGATCGTTCAGCGTGTCCTTGCCGAATTCGGTCAGCAGCGCATCGCGCGACGAATCCGTCACGACATGAAAGCGACGCTCATGAATCTTGGACGACGCGGACTCGGTCGCCTTGCCCTTGGCAGCCTTGGGCTCGGCCTTGTCCACCAGATCCTCGATACGCTCGTCCATTACCGTCGCCACGTCGCCGTTTCCACCTTGTTCACTATCTCGAAAGTCCATGCGAGCCCCCGATTGTTCCTGTTCCGTTCGATTCGGTCCAGCAATGCCGGGGCGCACCCAGGCATCATAGCATGAACCCGATCGGGCCGGGACAGAAATGGGGTCAACCGATCCGATCGCAAGGACAAAAGCCCCGTATCGCCGGAAGCAGGTCCGACAATGCAATCACAATCTATTGGGTGACCCCCTTGGTCCCGATACCACAGATAGTGCCACAGCCCCGCCGACACGCAAGAGGGTAAATGACAGTTCGGGGACTCGGTTCATCGACGCTGGGATTCGTTTCGTCGCTGACACGCCACCCCATAGCGCAACGACGCGCGGACTTCCAAGGGCCTTGAAAAAGACAAGGGGGGCCCATGAAATTAAAAAATAAATTTGCCTTGCCACGCAAATGCGCGCGTCGCGCGATCGGCGACAAAATCATGACATGGGGGCAGAGGCACGGACACGACCACAATCTGTTGAATCGCTGCCTCTATCGTCCCCCTGCATATCACCGCACGATACGCTATGATGATGGGAAGGCAGGCGAATCCATCCGCAGCGATCGGGAGGCAGGCATGATCCTCTATTACCATCCCCTCTCTTCCTATTGCTGGAAAGTGCTGATCGCCTTTCATGAAAAT
This sequence comes from Sphingobium sp. IP1, assembly GCF_002708645.1. Classification (NCBI taxonomy): domain Bacteria; kingdom Pseudomonadati; phylum Pseudomonadota; class Alphaproteobacteria; order Sphingomonadales; family Sphingobiaceae; genus Sphingobium; species Sphingobium sp. IP1. The sequence goes on along the minus strand of NZ_NOIW01000037.1, from coordinate 43,015 downwards.
GGCACGCCCTTTACCCCGCGCATCCTGGAGGACGCGGCGGCACTGGCCGAATGGCAGGCGCTCTGGCCGCTCGGCAAATTCCCCGTGCTGCACGACCCGGTGCGCGGCGCGACGATCGCGGAGGCGAGCATCATCGTCGAATATCTGGGCTGGCACGAACCCGGCACCTTCCGCCCGATCCCGGTCGATGGCGATGCGGCGATCGAGGTGCGGCTGATGGACCGGTTGTTCGACAATTATGTGATGGGGCCGATGCAGGCGCTGGTCGCCGACCGGCTGCGCCCCGAGGATGCGCGCGATCCCCATGGCGTGGCCGCCAATGTGGCGGCGCTGCGCAACATCTATGCGGTGCTGGAGAATCGGCTGGCGGGGCGGAGCTGGGCGGCGGGCGATCATCTGTCGCTGGCCGACCGTGCGGCGGCGCCCTCGCTTTATTATGCCGACAGGATCGTGCCGTTGCGCGCCGGCCATCCGGTGCTGGGCGCCTATCTCGACCGGCTGGAGGCACGGCCTAGCTTTGCCCGCGTGCTGCGCGAGATGCAGCCCTGGTGGCAGAATTTTCCCTTTGCCGACGGGCCGCTTGCGTCCTGAACCGCAACCCTCTTCTGGACTCGTCGCCTCAAAGGCCTATAGCCCCGCCTTGCAGGGACCTGCCGTGCAGAGGCGGGCCGCAAGAATAGGGACCAGGGTAGATGACCGTCATCAAGACCGCCGACCTCATCGAGAGCGTCGCCGACGCACTCCAGTTCATTTCCTACTATCACCCGATGGATTATATCCGGGCACTGGGTAAGGCCTATGAGGCCGAAGCCAATCCGGCGGCGAAGGACGCCATCGCCCAGATCCTGACCAACAGCCGCATGTGCGCCGAAGGCCACCGCCCGATCTGCCAGGACACCGGCATCGTCAATGTCTTCGTAAAGTGGGGCATGGAGTGCCGGCTGGACGATAACAGCCGGTCGATGCAGGAGGTGATCGACGAGGGCGTGCGCCGCGCATATCTGAACCCCGAGAACCGCCTGCGCGCGTCGATCCTGAAGGATCCCGCTTTCAGCCGCCAGAACACCAAGGACAACACGCCCTGCGTGCTGAATGTCGAGATGGTGCCGGGTAACAAGGTGATCATCGACGTCGCGGCCAAGGGCGGCGGCAGCGAAAACAAGACCAAGTTCAAGATGATGAACCCCAGCGATTCGATCGTCGACTGGGTGCTGGAAATGGTGCCGCAGATGGGCGCCGGCTGGTGCCCGCCGGGCATGCTGGGTATCGGCATCGGCGGCACCGCGGAAAAGGCCGTGGCGCTGGCCAAGGAAAGCCTGATGGACCCGATCGACATGGGCGAGCTGAAGGCCCGTGGCCCGCAGAACAAGATCGAGGAACTGCGCATCGAGCTGTTCGACAAGGTCAATGCGCTGGGCATCGGCGCGCAGGGCCTGGGCGGCCTTGCCACCGTGCTCGACATCAAGATCCACGACTATCCCTGCCATGCGGCGGGCAAGCCGGTGGCGATGATCCCGAACTGCGCCGCGACCCGCCACGCGCATTTCACCCTCGACGGGTCCGGCCCGGCCTATCTGGAAGCGCCCAAGCTCAGTGAATGGCCGCAGGTCGACTGGAAGCCGAGCAAGGAAGCCATCCGCGTCGACCTCGACACGCTGACGCCGGAACAGGTGCAGGGCTGGAAGCATGGCGACCGCCTGCTGCTGAACGGCAAGATGCTGACCGGCCGCGACGCCGCGCACAAGCGGATCGCCGACATGCTGGAGAAGGGCGAGACCCTGCCGGTCGATTTCAAGGGCCGCGTGATTTACTATGTCGGCCCGGTCGATCCGGTGCGCGACGAAGTGGTCGGCCCGGCCGGCCCCACCACCGCGACGCGCATGGACAAGTTCATGGACATGATGCTGGAACAGGGCCTGGCCGCCTGCGTCGGCAAGGCCGAGCGCGGCCCGGCCGCCACCGACAGCATCGCCAAGCACAAGAGCGCCTATCTGATGGCGGTCGGCGGCGCAGCCTATCTGGTCGCCCGCGCGATCAAGGAAGCCAAGGTCGTGGGCTTCGAGGATCTGGGCATGGAAGCGATCTACGAGTTCACGGTGGAGGACATGCCCGTCACCGTCGCCGTCGATAGCGAAGGCCAGAATGTCCACCGCCTCGCCCCGCTGGTGTGGCAGGAGAAGATCAGACAAGAAAAGCTGCTCGAAGGGGCGTGACTTTCCCATCCTCCCCATCGCAAGATGGGGAGGGGGACCGCCAGCGAAGCTGGTGGTGGAGGGGGAAGTGCGATGCCGCCGAGAAGAAGCACTGTAGAGAAGGCGCGCAACCTACGCCGCGCCCTCTCCCCGCCCGAAGTGGCGTTGTGGCAATGGCTGCGCAGCAGGCCCGATGGGCTGAAATTCCGGCGTCAGCATCCGGCCGGTCCCTATATATTGGATTTCTATTGCCCCTCGGCGCGGCTGGCGATCGAGGTGGATGGCAGCGGCCATGATCTGGCCGGGCAGGTCGCGCATGATGTGCAGCGCGATGGCTGGTTGCAGGCGCAAGGGTATCGCGTGCTGCGGGTTCGGGCTGTGGATATTTTCAGGGATTGTGATGCGGTGGGGCGGCAGATTTTGAGCTGCTGTCGTGCAGTGCCCCTCCACCACTCGCTTCGCGAGCGGTCCCCCTCCCCATCTGACGATGGGGAGGAGTAACGTTTCTCTTACAGCTTGCCGCTGAGCGACACGCCGATGATGCGGGGTTCGTTGAACACCGGCGCCATATAGTTCTCGATCACGCCCTTCATATTCTTCTCGCCCGTGATGTTGCGGGCGAAGGCGGCGATCTCGTACTTGCCGTCCGGCGCGGTGTAGCCGATCTTCAGGCCGCCCTCGAAGTCACCCTTCGAATAGAACTCCTTCGTCTTGTAGAGGACGAAGTTGGTATAGCCCTGGATGTTCCAGTCGGTCGCCGCGAAGATCTTGCCGCCATTGCCCAGCGGCACGTCATAGCGGGCCGCGATGTTGGCGGTATATTTCGGCGCGTTGGGCAGCGGGTTGCCGTCGATCTGGGCGAAGACGCCACGGCCAGCGACGGTGACGGTCGGATCCTGCACGGTGCAGACGACGACGCCGTTCAGCGCGCAGACCTGGGCATAGACATTCTTGTCGTTGATCTCGCTGTGCAGCAGGCTGAGGCCGGCCGACAGGGTGAGATTGTCAAACGGACGCGCTTCCAGATCGGCTTCCAGGCCATAGGCCTTGGCGGCGTCGGCGTTGAACAACACGCCATTGCCGTTCACGTCATTGCCGTTGAGCTGGATGTCCTTCACCTTCCAGGCGAAGCCCGACAGGTTGAAGCGCAGGCGGTTGCCCAGCAGGTTGGTCTTGATGCCGCCTTCGTACGACATGATCGTTTCCGAATCCGCCGTGGTGAAGTCGCTGTTGAACACCGCCGAGCGGCCCTGGATGGTCGGGCCACGGAAGCCGCGCGCGACGCGGGCGTAGAGGCTGACTTCGGGGGTCACTTCATACAGGGCGCTGACGTCCCAGCTCGGTTCCTTGCCGGTCAGCTTCACATAGCGACGGCCGGCATAGGTCGAGACGCCGGCCGCATTGGCGGTGGCGCGGACCAGACGGGTTTCCTTCGTGTCCTTGGTGTAGCGGCCGCCGGCGGTGATGGTCAGGCCCGGCACCACTTCGTAGCTCGCCTGGCCGAACAGGCCCCAGCTTTCATTCTTGTTGCGCAGACGCACCCAGTTGTTGGGATTGTTGGCGGTGCCGGTCAGGAAATAGGCGCGCTGGTAGAAATCGGTGGTGTCGCGGCTGTCGAAATACATGCCGCCAACCTGCCACTTGAAGGCGCTGTCGCCGTTGCTGGCGAGGCGGACTTCCTGCGTCAGCTGGTCGAGATCGCGGACATTGCCCTGGCTCTGGCCGAAGCCGTTGGCCACGCCGTTCACCGGATAATCCGCGCCCGCGCCGCCATCGGTGTCGCCACGGCTGTAGCCCGACGTGGTTTCATAGGCGGTGATCGAGGTCAGGGTGACGGGGCCCATGTCGATCGCGATATTTTCCGACGCGCCATAGGTCTTGTAGGCCTGCGGGTTGTTCATCGCTTCGTCGAGCGCGATCTTCGAGCGGGGTTCGCCCGACACGCTGTTGCTGCCCTTGGTGAGGCCGGCGCGATGGAAGATGGTCGAGGTGCCGTCATAGTCGCGGGCATGGACGCTGGTCAGCATCGAGACATTTTCGGTCGGCGTCATCAGCAGCTGAAGGCGCACGTCCTTCTCATTATAGCCGCCCATCGCGTCCTTCTTGGGGCTGACGGTGCCGTCGGCGCTGGGGCCGGTGTAGGTATTGTCGACCCAGTCGTCGCGATGCTGGTAGAGGGCCGAGACGCGGAAGGCGAGCTTGTCCGCGACGATCGGGCCGCCGATGCCACCGTCGAAGGTGACGGTGTTATAGCTGCCATAGCTGGCCTGGGCGCGACCTTCCCAATCCATCGACGGACGGATGGTGTCGAACTTGATGATGCCCGCCGTGGTGTTGCGGCCGAACAGCGAACCCTGCGGGCCGCGCAGCACTTCCACCTGGTTGACGTCGAACACCGGGTTCGACTTCAGCACGACATGTTCCAGCACGACATCGTCCTGGATGATCGACACCGGCTGCGACGCGCCGAGATAGAAGTCGATATTGCCAAGGCCGCGGATGTAGAAGCGCGGGAAGATGCGGCCGGTGGTGGTTTCGGCATAGAGGCCGGGCACGCGGGCGGCGAGTTCGAGAATGTCGCCGCCGCCGGCGGTCAGGTTGCGCAGCGCATCGCCCTGCACGACGCCGACCGAGACGGGCACCTTCTGCAGATTTTCCGAGCGGCGCTCGGCGGTCACGACGATCTCGTCGAGCTGGCCGGCGTCAGCGCCCGCTTCCTGCGCATGGGCGGTGCCACCAAGGGCGAGCGCACCGAAGGCCGAGGTCAGCAGCAGCGCCGACCGTGCGAAAGTGAATTTCGACAAGGTTATTCCCCGATAATATTGCTTTTGCGTCCGGGACAGCGGCGCCCCTGCGCCTGCCGTCCGGGATGCCATCGCCGCTAGGCGCGATTTGTGGCGGGACGGTGACGTTCGCCCTGCCCAACATGGGAACATGTCGGAATGTTGCCGAGAGTTGTAACAATGCAACACAATGCGATCCACGCGCCAAGGTGACTGGCAAGCGTCATACACCCTTGTTATCCTCCCCGCCCATGACAGGGGAAATCGAAGCAGCGGGTGACGCGATCACCGGGGGCATGCTGGCACGGGCAGTCGAGCCGGGCCATGGGGAAGCCCATGAGGCCGGCCATGGCGCCTGCCTGAATTGCGGCACGGCGGTGACGGGCAATTATTGCCCCGAATGCGGCCAGGCCGCGCATCTGCACCGCAGCTTTGCCGCGATCGGCCATGACCTGGCCCATGGCGTGCTGCATTTCGAGGCAAGATCTTCACCACCCTGCCCGAGCTGGCGCTGCGCCCCGGACAGTTGACGCGCCGCTATATCCATGGCGAGCGGGCCAAGTTCGTATCGCCCTTTGCCCTGTTCCTGTTCAGCGCCTTCCTGATGTACGCGATCTTCTCGCTGACCAGCCATCATGGGCCGGAAGGCGCGCGCAACCAGGTGAAGATGAACAGCGAGGCGATTGCCGAGCTGAAGAAGGAAGAGGAAAAGGCCGATGCCCGCATCGCCAAGGTGCAGGCGCAACTGGCCGAGCCGGGAATCAGCGCGAGCCGGCGCGAGACGTTGCAGGAAAAGCTGAAGGACGCGCAGGACGAGCGGAAGGGCCTGTCGCTGGCGAGCGGCCTGACCAACTCGCTGACCGGCGAAGGCGTCAACAAGAACGTCGCCGACACGGTCGGCAAGGCGATCAGCGCGGCGGCCAAGGATCCCGAATTCGCCTATTACAAGCTCAAGGCCAATGCCTATAAATTCTCCTGGCTGCTGATCGTCATATCGCTGCCCTTCCTGTGGTTGCTGTTCCCGTTCAGCCGCCGGTTCAAGATCTATGACCATGCGATCTATGTGACCTATTCGATCGCCTTCATGTCGCTGCTCTTCTCGCTGTCGATGATCCTGACCGCGGTCGGCATCACCCATGGGCTGGTGACGCTGGTCCTGCTGCTGTTCGCGGCCTGGCACATGTATCGCCAGTTCAAGGATGCCTATCAGCTTTCGCGCAGCGGCACCTTGCTGCGGCTGCCGCTGCTGTACGGCTTTGCCTGTGCGTCGCTGTCGCTGTTCTTTGCATTCCTGATGATGATGGGGTGACGGGTCGCGTCCCTATTGTATAGGGCGCGCATGATTACGTCCCCGATCTGGTTGCCCGCCACGCTGATGGCCGGGGCCACGCAGGCCTGGCGCACCGCGGTGCAGAGGCGCGTGGGCAAGACGCTGTCGATCAATGCGGCAGGCCTGGTCCGCTATCTTTACGGCATTCCCTTCGCGCTGATCCTGCTTGGCGGCTATCAGCTGCTCTTCCCCGCCCCCTTCCCCGTGCTGGGGCCGCTGTTCCTGCCCTTCTGCCTGGCCGGCGGGCTGGCCCAGATCATCGCCACCAATTTGCTGATCATGGCCTTTGGCCATCGCAATTTCGTCGTCGGCACAGCCTATTCCAAGACCGAGGCGGTGCAGGGGGCGATCCTGTCCTTCCTGCTGATGGGCGAGCGGCTGAGCGCGCTGACCTGCGCCGGGATTGGCTGCGGGGGCGCCGGCGTGATGCTGCTGTCGACCGGCGGCAAGCGGATGGGGCCAATGGATTTCCTGCGCGCGCTGGGCCAGCCGGCGGCGATCACCGGCATCGCGTCGGGATTCTTCTTCGCGCTGACCGCGATCGGCATCCGCCGCGCGACACAGCAGGTGGGGGGCGGCGATCCGATCCATGCCGCGCTGATCGTGCTGAGCGTCACGGTGCTGCTGCAGACGCTGCTCCAGGGCGGCTATCTGGCGCTGCGCGAGCCGGGCGAGATGCGCAAGGTGTTTACCAGCTGGCGCGTGTCGGGCCAGGTCGGCTTCCTGTCGGCAATGGGATCGGCCTGCTGGTTCACCGGCTTTGCCACCGCGCCGGTCGCGCTGGTGCGGATCGTCGGCCAGATCGAGGTCGCCTTCACCATGGCGTTCGGCCATTTCTACCTGGGCGAGCGGATGGCGCGCAGCGAGGCGATGGGGCTGATGCTGGTCGCCTGTGGTGTGGTGCTGGCGCTGCTGGGTGCGCTGTAGGCGTTTTTGGAAAATGCGCGAAAGAGCGCATTTCAAGAGCCGCACCGGCCCACACCCCCACCCGGCCTCCCAGACATGATATCCTGATGGGCGGCCGGGTGGGGGTGTGGGCCGGTGCGGAGGCATCATTCTGACGAAGCTGACATCCGTGTCAGTATGATAACCGATATTTTACCATCCATGGCTAGCCAGTTGCCGTGGGCACAGAAACGCAATCGGGAACCGTCGCACGAGCGGTAATGAAGGTCGCCAAATTATCCGGCGACCTGGGTATCCGTACGCTCGACCTTCAGGCAGACATCAGCGAACTCGCGGACCGGGTGACGCAGCAGGCGCGCACGATCGAGGCGATCAGCGGCGCCGCGTCGCAATTGTCGCGCGACGGCGAAAGCGTGTCGCTGGTCGGCCAGGACGCGCGCGAAAAGGCGGTCGCCGCCCGCGCCATCATTGATGATTCGGGACGGCAGCTGTCGACCGCGAACGGCAATTTCGTCGACCTGATCGAACAGGTGAGCCGCATCCATGCGCGCCTCGACGGCTTTGGCGAGGCGCTCAAGACCGTCGCCCATGTCACCAGCGTGATCAGCGGCATCGCCAGCCAGACCAATTTGCTTGCGCTCAACGCGACGATCGAGGCGGCACGGGCCGGCGACGCGGGGCGCGGCTTTGCCGTCGTTGCGGCCGAAGTGAAGAAGCTGGCGCAGGAGACCGCGAGCGCGACCCAGACGATCGAGCGGTCGATCGGCGCGCTGACCAGCGAGGCCGGCGGCATGCTGGACAGCATCACCCATGGCGCGCAGACCGCGCGCACGGCGCTGTCCGACACCAAGAATATCGAGGCGCTGGTCGACCGGCTGGGGTCGCTGATGCAGGGCCTGTCGACCAACAGCGAGGCGGTGGCCGAGCGGATCGCGTCGATGGTCGGTTCCGCCAGCGAGATCCGCACCGGCCTGTCGGCGCTGTCGAGCACGTCCGGCGACAATGCCGACGGCCTGCAACGGCTGTCGGGCCGGGTGTCGATCGCCAGCGACGACACCAACATGCTGCTGCAATATCTGGCGGAAAGCGGCGTCGACATTCCCGATTCGCCCTATATCCGCTTCAGCCTGACCGCCGCGCAGGCGGTGGGCCATGCGATCGAACAGGCGCTGGACGATGGCCGCATCGGCGAGGCCGATGTGTTCAGCGAATATTATGCGCCGATCCGCGGCACCAATCCGCCGCAATTCACCCATCCGATCCAGCCGATCATGCAGACCGAGGCGCGTGCGCAGCAGGACGTGGCGCGCGGCTACAAGGGATTTTTCGGCATGACCTTCACCGATCGCAACAGCTTCGGCGCGATCGCCATGCCGGAACGCGCGCTGCCGCAGCGGCCGGGCGACGAGAAATGGAATGCGGAATTTTCGCGCCAGGGCGTGGTGTTCGATTTTCCCGACACGCGCGAGCAGTGCAAGATCACCGAACCCTTCTGCATCAAGGCCTATCGCCGCCTGACCGCCGAGGGCGAGGTCATCCTGCTGAAGCAGGTCATCGCCTCCATCCATGTGCGCGGGCGCCACTGGGGAATCTTGCAGATGGCCTACAAGGATCAGGGCTGATCCGCGCCGCCCGGCGCGTCCGTTTCCTCCTATAAAACAGGCTGCCCCGCAGCGACCATGGCCGCCCGCCCGATAAAGGAGGGCGGCCATTTTCATGCCGGTGGGGAGGCACGAATGAAGCGCATCGTGGTCTGTTGCGACGGCACCTGGAACGAGCCCGACCATAATGAGCAGGGCAAGCCCTGCCCGACCAATGTGGTGAAGCTGGCCAGCCTGATCCCGGCAATGGCGGCGGACGGCACGGCCCAGCGCGTCTTCTATCATAATGGCATCGGGTCGATGGCGTCGCGGACCAAGCGGCTGATCGACGGGGCGACCGGCTATGGCATCAGCCGCATCCTCCTGTCCTGCTATGCCTGGCTGGTGCGCACCTATCAGCCGGGCGACCAGCTCTATTTCTTCGGTTTCAGCCGGGGCGCCTATACCGCCCGGTCGCTGGCCGGGTTCGTGCGCAATTCCGGCATATTGCGGCCCGAGCATGAAAGCCTGATCCCCGATGCCTTCGCGCTCTATCGTTCGCGCGACGGCACGCGCGCGCCGCGATCGGAGGCGTCGCGCCTGTTCCGGCAAAGCTATGCCTGGTCCGACAGCACGCCGATCCGGTGCGTCGGCGTGTGGGACACGGTCGGGTCGCTGGGCGTGCCCAACACCTTGTTCCAGGGGATATTGAAGCATCTTTTCCGGGTGAACCGGGAATTTCACGATACCGACCTGTCATCGAGCGTCGCCTTCGCCTTCCATGCCGTGGCGATCGACGAGCATCGCAAGCCGTTCCTGCCGACATTGTGGACGATCCCCGAGGGGCAGGGCGCAGGCCAGCATGTCGAGCAATGCTGGTTCCCCGGCTGTCATGCCGATGTCGGCGGCGGCAATCCCGATTCCGGCCTGTCGGATATCGCGCTGGAATGGATGGTGGCGCGGGCGCGGATCGCCGGACTGGCGGTGGACGATCCGTTCGGGCTGGCGCCGCCCGGTTTCCCGCCGCACCATCCCGATCCGCTGGGGCCGGTCAGAGAATCCCAGACCCTCTTCTATCGCATGTTCGGATCGGGCGAGCGTGCGATTGACGTGCCGCATGACGCCGGACGGACCAATGAAGCGCTGTCCGACGCCGCGATCGAACGCTGGCACAAGCTGCCCGAATGGCGACCGGCGGCGCTGGTCGATCTGGCGAAGCGCAAGCCCGACATGCTGCGGCCGTAACACACGAAAAGGGGCGGATCAGGGCCGGCAGGCGCCTGATCCGCCACCCCGTCGCATCAAGGGACGACGGGAAGCGGTCCGGGCACGACGCCATATTGCTGCAGGCCCGACATGAAGGCATGAATCGCCAGCGCCGCCTGGAGCACGGCGACCAGCCAGCCGAACGCCATCAGCGTGCCGATGCGGATGAAGCCCAGCAATTGCCGGGCAAAGATCATGGCGAGACAATCGGCGACCATCATGCCCAGGAAAATCCCGAACACCCCGATCAGGAAGGTCTGGGTATCGCTCGCCACCGCCGCGAACAGCAGCAGCGCGACGATACCATAGGGCGTGATGATGATCGGAAAGGTGACGGGCGACAGCGCCAGCCCCTTGACCGAGGTCGGCGGTGCGCCCGGCGGGGGCGCATGCTGCGCATTCTTGACCGCCTCCAGCGCGCCGATCAGCAGCAATACGCCACCGGTCAGCAACAGGTCCGCCGAGCCGATCTGCCAATTCTGGCGCAGCTTGTCGCCCAGGAAAAGGATCAGGAAGCCGACGGCCGTGGCCAGCAGGGTCGCCTTGATCGCCAGTCCGCGACGATCGCTTTCGGACAATTGACTGGTCAGTTGGGCATAGGCCGGGATCACCTTGATCGGCCCCAGCGTGACAAAGAAGATGATCAGGACGAAACTGAGGTCATTCATGGCACGCTCCCCTATCCTGCTAAACCATTGGATGCCGCAGGCCGGGTACCTGCGGCATCGTCATCATGGACGCTGAACGGTCAGCGCGATTGTGCCGTCGAGGCGTCCGCCACCATGGCATCGAGATCGAGATCGAAGCTCTTCATGCGAGGCGGATAGGCCGCCAGTGACTTCATGAAGCCGGCGATGACCTGGGTCGCGGCACCCAGCGTCCAGCTATGATTTTCCTGCCATTCGTCATAGCCGCGCGCTTCATGGAAACGCTCGAACGGATCGAGCTTCAGGTTCGTGATAAAGGGCGTGGTCATCTGTTCCTGCACGCCGTTGAACCATTTGTCCTGTTTCTTGAACAGGAACTTCCAGTCGCCATAGCGCAGCCCATGCAGCGTGGTTTCGGTGAAATAATAGAAGTCCTTGCGAGTTGACGGTCCCTTGCCGCTGAGCAGCGCGGTCTGGTCATAACCGTCGAGATGGACCTTGTAGGTCATGCTCCCGATGGTCTTGCCCTTGAGCAATTCCTCCTTGAGATCAGGCTCGCCCAGGGCCGAGAGGATGGTGGGAATCCAGTCCTCCATCGCCATGAACTCGCCGGTCGCGACATTTTCCTGAATCTTGCCGGGCCAGGATACGACCATGGGCACGCGGAAGCCGCCTTCGAAGCCGCCTACGCCCTTTTCGCCGTGGAAGGGATGATTGCCGCCATCGGGCCAGCTGTTGGAAGCCGCGCCATTGTCGGTCGAGAACATCACCACCGTATTGTCGGCGATGCCCAGTTCTTCGAGCAGGTCGAGCAATTCGCCGACATGATCGTCCAGTTGCGCCATGCCGTCGGCATAGAGGCCATAGCCGGTCTTGCCGTCATATTTGGGCGGCAAATTGGTGCGATAATGCATCCGCGTCGTGTTGTGCCAGACGAAGAAGGGCGTGTCCGATGCCACCGTATCGCGAATGAAACGCTTGGATTCGGCCATCACCTCATCATCCAGGGTGCGCTGGCGTTCGCGGCCGAACGGCCCCTTGTCTTCCACCGTCTGGCCCCCCTTGCCGTCGGCCCAGGCATGGATCACGCCACGCTGCTGGAAACGCGGATCATCCTTGGGATAATCATATTGTTCGGGATATTCGCCGGCGTTCAGATGGTAGAGAATGCCGAAAAATTCATCGAAGCCGTGCATCGTGGGCAGATGCTTGTCGAGGTCGCCCAGATGGTTCTTGCCGAACTGGCCGGTGGCATAGCCATGGGGCTTGAGCAATTCGGCGAGGGTCGGATCTTCCTTCTGAATCCCCTGTTCCGCCCCCGGCAGGCCGACGGTGCTGAGGCCGACGCGGATCGGATATTGGCCGGTGATGAAGGCGGCGCGCCCGGCGGTACAGGAGGCCTGGGCATAATGATCCATGAACATCATGCCCTTCTTCGCGATCCGGTCGATATTCGGGGTGGAGCCACCCATCATGCCGCGATGATAGCAACTGAGATTCCACATCCCGACATCATCGCCCCAAATGATGAGGATATTCGGCTTTTTGCTCATGTGATGCTCCTGCGAGTCAGACTTGGGAAGACGAACGGCGCAAGGCTAGGTCGGCGATGGACCGGTTGCTATCAGGGTTATCCTTGAGCCTGAGGCCGGGAAAACCGGGGCCGCCAATGTGGATCAGGGGCAATAGGGAGGCCTTGCCCTGCCCCGCCGGTGCGCTATGGCGGCGCGATGACGGGCATGGGAGCAGGCATGGCACGCGCGGTTGCAATGATGAAGGCTGTCGGTGTCGCGCTGCTGTTCCTGCTGATCGCCGCCTGCCTGGCGACGGTGATCGTGCCGCCCTTCCTCGACCGCATCTATTATGAGGGGCCGGCGAGCCGCCATTATGACGGCGCCCGCTTCTTCAACCCCGATGGCGCGATCGACATGCCCGCCCCGCCCGGCACCAGCCGGCAGGGCTTCATCGCCCGCTGGCTGGTGGGCAATGACGACCGCCCCGAATGGCCCGATGCGGTGGCGGTGAAACCGGCGCGCCCCGCCCCCTTTGCCGCACCGCGCGGCATGGTCGCCACCTGGGTCGGTCATGCGACCGTGCTGGTGCAGGCGGCAGGCATCAACATATTGACCGATCCGATCTGGTCCGACCATGCCAGCCCCTTTCCGCCGCTGGGGCCGAAACGGGTCGCGGAGCCGGGCATCAGGATGAAGGATCTGCCCAGGATCGACCTGATCGTCATCAGTCATAATCATTATGACCATCTGGATATCCCGACGCTCAAGATGCTGTGGCAGCGCGACCGGCCCAGGATCGTCACGGCGCTGGGCAATGATGCGCTATTGAAGGCGAACGGCATCCCGTCGGTCGCGCTCGACTGGGGCCAGTCGGTGACCGGCGCGCAGTTGAACGGACTGGTGCCCGAAGCGGTGATCCAGTGCGAGAATTACGAGCATTGCCCGGACTATCGGGTCCATGCGACGCGCAACCATCATTGGAGCAGCCGCTGGTTCACCGACCGCAACCGGGCGCTCTGGTCGAGCTTCCTGATCGAGACGCGGGCGGGCAATATCTATTTTGCAGGTGACACCGGCGCGGGCGACATGGGCTGGACCGGCGATGCGACGCGGTTCGGGCCGATCCGGCTGGCGCTGATCCCGATCGGCGCCTTCCGCTTCTGGCCGGGGCAGATGGAATCGGACGCGCATATCGGCCCGCGCCGCGCGGTCGAACTGTTCGAGCGGCTGGGCGCATCGACCGCGATCCCGATCCACTGGGGCACCTTCCGCCTCTCCTACGAGAAGCGCGACACGCCGCCGCGGATGCTGGAGCAATATCTGCGCTGCGCGGGGATAGAGCGAAAGCGCTTCGCCCCGGTGCGGATCGGCCAGTCGCTGCTGGTGCCCAATGTCAGCCCGGTGCCGCGCGGCCCCAGGCATTGCGACCAGCGGGCGATCGACGCGCTGCAATAAGCGGCCCTCGGGCGACGCGAAGAAAATCTGGGTGGCGTTTCGCGCCTGCGCGCCGCATGGGCCGGGCATGAACCTCTTCAAGCCCCTGCTTGCTGGCGCCCGCCCGATCGATCGACTGGTTGCGGGCCTGGGCGCCGCGATCGGCATCAGCCTCACCATATTGGTGTGCAGCCAGTTGCCGCTGCATGCCGGCGACCTGCCGATCATCGTTGCGCCGCTGGGCGCGTCGGCGGTGCTGATCTTTGCCGTGCCCGCGAGCCCGCTGGCCCAGCCCTGGTCGGTGGTGGGCGGCAATATCCTGTCCAGCCTGATCGGCGTCGCCGCCTATCAGCTGATCCCCGACATGATGGTCGCGGCCGGCGTGGCGGTGGGCGTGGCGATAATATTGATGAGCCTGCTGCGCTGCCTGCATCCGCCCGGCGGCGCGGCGGCGCTGACCGCGGTGATCGGCAGCCAGGGCATTCATGATGCGGGCTATGCCTTCGCCTTTGCGCCGGTCGGGATCAATTCGATCGCCCTGATGTCCCTCGGCCTGTTCTTCCACCGCCTGTCGGGCCACAGCTATCCCCACCAGCCGGTCGCGCCGCCGGTGATCGCCGACAAGATGCGCGCGGAGGCGGGCTTTCATCTGGAGGATATCGACAAGGCGCTGGCCGAACTGCCCGACAATTTCGACATCAGCCGCGCCGACCTGGACCTGCTGCTGTCGCGGGCGGAAATCCACGCCCAGGCCCGCCGGGCGGGCTGAGGCCCACCCGGATCGGTGCCGCCGATCAGGCCGGGCAGTCGCCGTCGCGCTTGCCGGACAGGTCGTGGGTGGTGCGCAGCACCGGCTTGCCGCCCTGCGTCTTGGTCATGGTGGTGCCGAAAGTCAGCGTATCCTCGGTAAAATTGCCCTCGACCACGATTTCGGAGGTGCCGGCGCCGGCCTTGCAGGCGAGGGTCGCGATCAGTCGGCCCTTGCGCACCATCTTGTCCTTGTAGCTGCAGTCGCTGCCTTCCGCCCCGGCCAGCGCATCGGCGTCGGGCACGCCGGCGGCATCGACCTTGATGCAGATCTTGTCCTCGCTCACCTGCTTGAGCGCAGCCTGATATTCCTCCGCCGTGACGGTGGGCGTGTTGTAGCCGGTGGTCTTGCGGCTGAGCGTCCATTGCCCGCTCTTCATCATCGCCGGCGCGGCTTCCTCCTCCTGCGCGGGCGGAGCGGCCGGTTCGCTGCCACAGGCGGCAAGGGTCAGGCTGGTGGCCAGCAAGCCGCCCAGCGTCAGAATGTCACGCATATCCTCTCCCCGTTCGTTCCACGGCGGCACGCTCTACCGATGCGCGCGCGGGCGCAAGGGAAATTATCGCGCCCATTCATTCATCGCCGTCGCCGTCCGGCCGACAGGGTGGGCGCATGGAAATCGGCCGGCTTGTCGGCGATCCAGCCGAGGAAGCGGGCGATGGCGGGATGGCTGCGCAAGGCCATGGCATCGGCATAGGCGCGGGCAAGTTCCGCATTGGACAGGGTGGCGTGGATGGTGCGGTGACAGATCGGATGCACCGGCACCAGCTGTCGCCCGCCGCGGCTCTTGGGCACGGGATGATGCCATTCGACCCGCGCGCCGAGCGGGCGGGCGCAGAGCCAGCAAAGATCCAATCCGTCAGTCGGCAGTGTCCGGCCCATCCTCATCCAGCAGGGCGTTGACCAGCCGGTTTCGCTGTGCCGACGCCAGGCGATTGAGCGGCAGCGTATAGAGGCGAACCAGGAAGCGCCGGTCCCAGTCGGTCAGGACATGGTTCGGACCGCTCGCTTCCTCAGGCTGCGCGCCGAACAGATTAAGGATCGACGGAAGCGGCGGCAGCGCCCGAGCGCGCACCTCGGCCAGCCCGACAAAGGCGGCATAATCGACCACCGCCGTCAGCGGCACCCCCTCCGCCCGATTGACGTCGATCAATATTGTCGCGGCTGAGATCATCCGGATGACCGGGCCGCGTATCAGGCTCGATCCATAGGATTGGCTGGTCGGGATGCCATCCCACATCGGCGCGCCGGTATCGCTGTTGCCGCCAACGCCCGGCGGCGCGTTCGACCCTAGGCCCGTGCCGTCGCCCGAGCCCAGGTCGATCATATACCACCAACGGATCGGCGCATCGCTTTCCAGCAGGGCACGTCGTTCCGGCCCCTGCACCTGGGCCATGCGGCGGCTCTGCTTCTGGTCGATGATGTTGACCATCTGCTTTCCGTCGCTGACAAAGGCCACGAGCAGGTTGGTATCGCATGTGCCCTTGGCCAGAGGGGCGCCTATCGCCCCGATCGTCGCCTGCAGCCGGTCCATCACGATGCGACCATGCTCAGCCGAAAGACCGATCACCTTAGGGCAGATCGGCTCGACCCAGCGAGCGAGGCTGCGATCCCCCTGGACCACCCCGAGCGTTCGCACGAAGCCCTGCGCGCGGGTTAGCGCTTCCTGACGGGTAAGCCGCTGCCCCTGCACCACGATATCGTCTGATGGCACGGTTGGCGCCTGCGCCTTCGCGCCGGTGACGACCGCCAACGCCATGACCACAGCCAGCGCGCGCTTGCCGGATGCTTTCATTGCCCCTCCGCACAATCCGGCCCCATCCAATGGCCCTCAGACCGTGCCTTCATCGCCATCTCCATGCCATTGGGCAAGCCGGTCTGTCGCATGTCCATCTGCACCGCATAGCTGTCGGGTGCATAGATGCCGGCCATCGTCATGCTGCTGGTGCCGCCATCGCGTTGGCAGGTGACATTGCCCTTCACCGTGCCGCCGCGCACGGCGAAGTCGCTGTAGCGGCAATCCTTGCCAGGATCGCCGGAAAAGGCGCGGCCATCGGGATGGGCGGCCTGCTCGGGCGTGACGCAATAGCGCAGGGTGCGGTTCATCGCCTGCTGCATCTGCTGGCGCGCCGCCGCGGGCATCGCCTCCCCGCCGCTCATGTCGATCCGCTCCATCACGAAGCGCCCTTCCCACTGGCCAGGCTTGAGCTGCACCTTCTCGATCTGCGTGACGGCGGCGTCATGGCTCATCGCGTCGGTCGCGGCGATCTGTGTGTCCTGGCTGGCGGGCGGCTTGTTGCATCCGGCCAGCGCCGCGAGCGCGCAGGCCAGCAGGCCGTTGGTCAAGGCTTTGGTCATCACCGGCTTCCCCTGGCATATCTTGGCAGAAGCGACCCTTTATCTGGCCCAGACTTAGCAAGCGGCGGCGGGTCTGGATATCGGGATTATTGCGATCCGGGGTGGCGGGGCGTGGCAAGGTGCCGAGGTGCGCTCTTACATAGCTTGTTCTTGATTTGTTCCAGATGTCATGGTAGGTGTTTCGGTCATCAATGGGGGAGGCGTGTCGATGATCGAGAGGGAGTCTATTCGATCCAATCGCGAAACCGCATTCCGTCTTTATCTCCGCACCGGTCGGCGTATCGGGCCGGACGCGATCGAGGTGAAATTCAACCCTTGGCATGACGAGGAAAACGGTCGCTTCACCTTCCGTGGACAGGGCCGCTATTTCGGCGCCACGGGTGGCAACGCAAATGCGCCTTCGTCCCGTCCCGGTGGCACCGGCGTCGCACGGTCATCGTCACCGTTGGCGACAAGGAGAAATGGTGCGCCCGATCGCGATCGCTTTCGCGCCGATCACCCCGCCAATCATTCGCTCTACATGGTCAAGCAGGGCGACACGCTCAGCCGTATCGCCGCCCAGCGCCAGGGGCTGACGGCTGCGGACCTCGCCTGGCTGAACAACATGCCGCTCGATCAACCCTTGCAGATCGGACAACGGCTGAAGCTGCCACATCAGACCTATCTGGATGCGGGGCGGGCAGCCAAGAACAAGGTCGTCGCCCTTGCCCATTATATGGATACGCATGGCGGGGACTTGCCGCCCGATCCGGCTGATCCGCCGTCGCTGGAAAGCCAGCTACTGAACTCGAACTGGCAGCGGGAAGTGAGAAATGGCTATGCGTTCGATATCGACGTCATCGCTCGCCCAAGAGAAATTATTGCCAAACTTACGGATGGGCCGATCGCCAAACGCTCCCGCCAGGCACAGGCTCAGGCAGGTCAGCCGGATCGTCGCCCCGGTGACGATGGCGGTCATTTCATTGCTGCCCGTTTCAACGGTCCCGGCGACAGCTTCAACGATTTCGCCCAGGATCGGAATTCCAATCGAGGCGCCTACCGCGCTATGGAAGATGGATGGACGCAGGCACTGCGCGACGGAAAGAAGGTCGTTGTTCATATCGTTCCCGTTTATGAGGGAGCGTCAAAACGGCCTTATCGAATCCATGTCACTTGGCGCATCAACGGCGTCGAAGAATTCCGGGATTTCTCGAACGAAAGAAAAGGCCGGCGTCATGAGCGATAAACTCGATACCCTGGGACCGCTCATGAACGAGATCGGTCAAGAATTGGCCAGCTTGGTCGGAGGCGATCCAGATGGCGTGTTTCTGTATGTGGAAATCGGAGACGGGTGGGTAAGCCCCAGCGTTTTCAAGGATGAAGGCGACGTCGTTCGTTATTATAATCCGCGCGACACAAATCTCAGCGATATGCTTTGGGAAGCCTGGTATCTGGAACCCGACGGCCCCAACATGCGCTGGTCGGTGTTGGAATATATGATCACTGGGAAGAAATTTCATGTCAGCTTCCGATATCCTGAAGAGGTGGATGTCGAAGTTATCGATAGCGAGCGCCGCGAAGCCGCGTTGCGCGCGCGGTTCGGCGACAAGCCGGTCGTCTATCCGCCGCCGCCCAAGAGCGCGTTCGAATTGCAGCCCTGACTTGCCAGGGCGCGGATTGCGCCCTTGCCCAAAGGCCCCATATTACGCCCATGTCGATTCAGATCCGCACCAGCCTTGACGAACCCGAAACCGGCCAGGACTTCGTGCCGCACCGGCCCGCGCGCCCGGAGAAGAGCGAGGGTGGACGCCCCTTCACCCTGGTCAGCGACTATGAACCGTCGGGCGACCAGCCGACCGCGATCGCCGAACTGGTGGCGGCGGCCGAGCAGGGCGAGAAGGACCAAGTGCTGCTGGGCGTCACCGGATCGGGCAAGACCTTCACCATGGCCAAGACGATCGAGGCGTTGCAGCGTCCGGCGCTGATACTGGCGCCCAACAAGATATTGGCGGCGCAGCTCTATGGCGAGTTCAAGAGCTTCTTCCCCGACAATGCGGTCGAATATTTCGTCAGCTATTACGACTATTATCAACCCGAAGCCTATGTCGCGCGGTCGGACACCTATATCGAAAAGGAAAGCTCGGTAAACGAAAGCATCGACCGGATGCGCCATTCGGCCACCCGTGCGCTGCTGGAGCGGGACGATGTCATCATCGTCGCGTCGGTCTCGTGCCTCTATGGCATCGGGTCGGTCGAAACCTATTCGGCCATGACCTTCTCCATGAAGAAGGGCGGGATCGAGGACCAGCGCGAGATCATTCGCAAGCTGGTGGCGCTCCAGTACAAGCGCAACGACGCGGGTTTCGCGCGCGGCAATTTCCGCGTGAAGGGCGACAATCTGGAAATCTTCCCGTCCCATTATGAGGACACGGCCTGGCGCGTCAGCTTCTTCGGCGACGAGATCGAGGAGATTGTCGAATTCGATCCGCTGTCCGGCAGGAAGGTCGCCAGCCTCGATTATGTGAAGGTCTTTCCCAATAGCCACCATGTGACCCCCGGCCCGACCTTGAAGCAGGCGATGGAGGCGATCCGCTTCGAGCTGACCGAGCGGCTGAAGGAACTGGAGGCCGAAGGCAAGCTGCTGGAGGCGCAGCGACTGGAGCAACGCACCAATTTCGACCTGGAGATGATCGCGGCGACCGGCAGTTGCGCGGGGATCGAGAATTACAGCCGCTTCCTGACCGGTCGCCTGCCCGGCGAACCGCCGCCGACCTTGTTTGAATATCTGCCCGAAAATGCCGTGCTGTTCGTGGATGAAAGCCACCAGACCGTACCGCAGATCGGCGCGATGGCGCGCGGCGACCACCGACGCAAGATTACCCTCGCCGAATATGGCTTCCGCCTGCCCAGTTGCATCGACAACCGGCCGCTGCGCTTCAATGAATGGGACGCGATGCGGCCGCAGACGGTCAGCGTTTCCGCCACCCCCGGCCCGTGGGAAATGGAGCAGACCGGTGGCGTGTTCAGCGAGCAGGTGATCCGCCCCACCGGCCTCATTGACCCGCCGGTCGAGATCAAGCCGGTCGAGGACCAGGTCGATGACCTGATCAACGAATGCCGCAAGGTCGCGGCACAGGGATATCGCACGCTCGTCACCACGCTGACCAAGCGGATGGCCGAGGATCTGACCGAGTTCATGCATGAGGCCGGGATCAAGGTCCGCTACATGCACAGCGACGTCGAGACGCTGGAGCGCATCGAGCTGATCCGCGATTTGCGGTTGGGCGTCTATGACGTGCTGATCGGCATCAACCTGCTGCGCGAGGGGCTGGATATTCCCGAATGCGGGCTGGTGGCGATCCTCGATGCGGACAAGGAAGGCTTTTTGCGCAGCGAGACATCGCTGATCCAGACGATCGGCCGCGCCGCCCGCAATGTCGACGGCCGCGTCATCCTCTATGCCGACCGGGTGACGGGCAGCATGGAGCGCGCGCTCAACGAGACCTCCCGCCGCCGTGAAAAGCAGCAGGCCTATAATGACGCGCATGGCATCACGCCCTTCACCGTGAAGAAGAATATCGGCGACATCATCGCCCATGTCGCGAGCAAGGATCAGGTCACGGTCGAGACGGGGCTGGAGGATCGCCCGCATCTCGTCGGCCATAATCTGCGCGCCTATATCGAGGATCTGGAGAAGAAGATGCGCGCGGCGGCGGCAGACCTGGAGTTCGAGGAAGCCGGCCGCATCCGCGACGAAATCCGCAAGCTGGAGGCGGAGGAACTGGGCCTGCCGGCAGACCAGCAGGTGGCCGCCCCGCGCGGCCGCGCGACCGAGGGCAAGCCGGGCACACGGAAAGGACGGTTCGGGAAGACGACGCGGAAGTTCGGGCGGTGATACGCCGCCGCCTGCTCCTGATCGGTACAGCGCTGGGCATCGGCCTCGTCATCATGCTGGCCGAAAATGTGGCGGCCGATATCGTCGTCGGACGGACGCCCTTCACGAACGGACGCCTGGGCTTCATCGATGCGCCCGATGGCGTCCTATTTCATTTCGTCATCGCGGCGCTGCCCATGCTGGCACTCGCGCTGATCGGCAGTTCCCGGCGATGGCTCTGGGCGGTGGCGATCAGCATGACGGCGCTGTTCGCGACCTTTGCCGTCGGGCAATTGCGGCAGGATTATCTTGCCGACTTTGCCGGCGGCGCGAATATCGTCCTCGGCATCATCATGATGGCATCGCCCTGGATCACGCTGATCGTGATGGGCGTCATGGCATTGCTGGCGCGGATCACCGGCGCCCGATCAGGACCGGGCGCCGCCTAGAGCGTTTTCCAATCAGGTCGAACACCTGATGATTCGGAAAACGCGTCGCAACAGGAGGATAGAGCAGTCGAGCCGACGCAGTCGGATCGGAATCTGCTCTAGACAGGGATCAATGGGTCCGGCTGGTAACCTTCGCGGTGCCATCGGGCAGGATTTCGATCAGATGCGCGGTCTGGTTGTCGCACTGGGCCTTCCAGCCCTTGACGCCCGGCCGGATTTCGGCGCGTTCCGAACCGGTGACCGAGGGGCAGGCGACGCCCGATGCCTTGATCGCCTTTTCCAGCACGCCGTTGCGCAGGTCGGGGTCGAGCTTGGCGACTTCAGCCGCCGCGCCCGTTTCGGGCATGTTCCGGTTCTCGACCGCCGTCACCTCATCGCCGCCGCCACAGGAGGCGAGAAACAGCGCCGTCGCCAGCAACATCATAGTCCGCACGTCTTTTCCTCCGTCAACTTCATCGCGCCATTCGAGACATCAGCCTCTCAACAAAGGCGCAGCAGAAAAATATCCCTCAATTGGCCTGGCCGGGCGCGCGCGGCGCAAGCCGGCTGCTTTCAAGCAACGGCAATCCGCCTTCGGTCGGCACATAGATGAGGCTGGCATCCTTGTTGTCGATCGCCTGAATCTGCAGATAGCGCAGATAGCCATCCGGCCCGCCCAGGCTGTCCTGCAGGATGCGGTTGGCCCGCGCGGCCCCCTCGGCCCGAACGACTTCGGCATCGGCCAGCATCTTGGCGCTTTCCAGCTTCGCGCGCGCTTCCAGCACCGCGATCTGGCGCGAGGATTGTGCCTCTGCAAGGGCGGCACGGCCGGCCTGTTCCTTGCTGTAGACATTGTAGCTGGGGCAGCCCCATAATATACCGGACAGCGTCACGCCGATGAGCAAGGCGAGACCCAATATGCCGGTTCCGGTCAGTCGCACCATGCCTTCCCCCTGTGACGCGGATTAACCCGCAAATCCGTCGGTCGCGCGGATCAGCGCATCCAATATACCCGGTTCGTTGAACGCATGACCGGCGCCTTCGATCATTTCGAAGCGCGCCTGCGGCCAGGCGCGGTGCAGTGCCCAGGCGGTTTCGGCCGGGCAGGCCATGTCGTAGCGGCCCTGGACGATGACGCCGGGAATGCCCGCCAGCTTGCCTGCCTCGCGGATCAGCTGGCCGTCCTCCAGCCAGCCGCGATGGACGAAATAATGATTTTCGATCCGGGCGAAGGCGAGCGCGAAATCATCGCCCTCATGGGTCGCGGACAACGCCTCGTCCGGTAGCAGGCGGATGGTCTCGCCCTCCCAGACGCTCCACGCCTTGGCGGCGGCGACCTGCGCGGCACGATCATCACCGGTCAGGATGCGGCGATAGGCGCCGACCATGTCGCCGCGCTCACCTTCCGGAATCGGCGCGACGAAGCGTTCCCACTTGTCGGGATAGATGCGGCTGGCGCCCTGTTGATAATACCAGTCGATCTCTGACTGGCGGATGGTGAAGATGCCGCGCAGCACCAGTTCGGTGACGCGCGCGACATGCGCCTGCGCATAGGCCAGTGCCAGGGTCGAGCCCCAGCTACCGCCGAAGACCAGCCACTGGTCGACGCCCATCATCTCGCGCAAGCGCTCGATATCGGCGACCAGATGCCAGGTGGTGTTGGCGTCGAGATGGGCATGCGGGGTAGAGCGACCGCAGCCGCGCTGGTCGAACAGCAGCACGTCATAGCGGGCGGGATCGAACAGGCGGCGATGATCGGGCGATATGCCGCCGCCCGGCCCGCCATGCAGGAAGACCGCAGGCTTGGCGCCGGGCGTGCCGGACCGTTCCCAATAGAGGCTGTGGCCATCGCCTACGTCAAGATGACCAGTGGCGTAGGGTTCGATCGGCGGATAGAGGCTGCGCATGACACCGTCCTAACAGGCGGCGGGACGAAGCGAAATGGGGGTTTGACGCAATGCGGACGATGAAGATCATGCTGGGCGCGCTGGCGCTGATGCTGGGCGTGCAGGGGGTGCATGCCAAACCCGCCGCGCCGGCAAGCCCCAAGCGGCTGGTGATCGTCGATGACGACATGATCGGCCTCAATGGCGTGCCGCTGCTGTTGCTGCAGAGCCCGGATGTCGAGGTGCTGGGCATCACCACCACCAGCGGATCGGTGTGGCGCGACACGGCGACCGCCTATGCGCTGCGCACGCTGGAGATATTGGGCCGGACCGACGTGCCGGTGGTGCCCGGCGCGACCTTCCCCCTGCTCAACAGCGCCGAGGCGACCAAGCGCTGGGAAGGCCAATATGGCCGGCTGGTCTTCAAGGGGCCATGGACCGATTACTGGCCGGGCGACACGATCCAGGAACATCCCGGATCGACCGATCCGACCAAGGTGCCCGACCTGCCGATCGGAAACCCCAGGACGAAGCCCAGCGCCGAGATTGCCGCCGCCTTCCTGGTGCGAATGGTGAAGGCGCATCCCGGCGAGATCACCCTGTTCGCGACCGGGCCGATGACCAATATCGCCATCGCCCACAGCCTGGACCCCAGCTTTGCCGCCAATGTGAAGGAAATCCTCTATATGGGCGGCAGCCTGGCCCCGCATCAGGTGCTGGAAGGGCCGTCGGCCGAGCAGTTCGCCCGCGAATTCGTCAACTCGCCGCGCCGCGAGTTCAACATCCGCTGGGATCCCGAAGCGGCGAAGATCTTTGCCCATGCGCCGTGGAAGAAGATCACGATGATCCCGGTCGATCCGTCCACCGGCACGCAATGGACCCGCACCTTCCTCGACGGGCTGAAGCCCGCCCATACCCCGCTGAGCGAGCTGTTCCAGACCGGGCTGGAGCCGGGCTATCCGATGTGGGACGAGATCGTCGCCATGGCCTGGCTCAATCCGGAGATCGTGACGAAGGACGAGACTTTGTGGGTCGATTTCGAGACCAGCCAAACGGCCGCCTATGGCGACACGCTGTCCTGGACGGAAGCCTATCGCCCGCATCTGGGCGAGCAGGCGCAGCGCGTGATCCTGTCGGTCGACCGGGCGAAGATGGAGGCGGCGATGGCGCGGCTCTATATGCGGCCCATCGGCAAGGCCGCTAAATAAGCGCTATTTCCGTTTCTTCTTCGTGCCGGGCCTGGCCTTTGCCTTGGGGCAGGGCCAGGCTTGCCGCGTGGCGGTGAAGACCAGGGCGGAGGCGGACTGGGCGCGCTTGTCCGGATTGGCGCGCAGATAGTCGACGGTGGCGCCCTTCAACTGGTTGAGCGTCACATCGGCGGGGATGCAGCTTTTAAGGCCATTCACCTCGCGCGTGGTGTTGAACGCATCGACCGCCCCGGCGACATAGCCGACGCATTCATAGCTTTTCTCGAAAAAAGCCTTGTCGGTGCGGTCGGCGGTGCAGCTTTCCAGCAGCGCTTCGCCGGAATAGAAGCCGGCCTGCGCGCTGCCCGGCGACAGGCCCGCCGCCGCAACCAGTATCAGGCCGCTTGCCCTCCGGATCATCATGCGCGTGGCTCCCGCCTTATGAGGATGCGTCCGCCTTCCGATAAGACTGGACATGCAGGGGAGGAAAAACCGCTTCGAGCGACTTTGTGTCCGGCAGCACATAGACATAGCCGCCCTTTTTCAGGAATTGCGGGCGCAAGCCGCGATTATAGAAGGCGATCGGCACGTTGATGCAGCCAAAGGTGATGCGATTATCGTCGATCGTCGGCGACAGCATGCGCTCGCGCCGCTTTTCCTTGGGATTGCCCTTGGGGATGGTGTGCATCGCGACCGAGGTCGCATAATCGACCCACAGCACGCGTTGCTTTCCCGCCGCCAGGCCGAATTTGGCGAGGAAACGGCCGGCCGGCGTGGTCTTTTCCGCCGGGCCGATCTCCGCCAAGCTCTTCTTGCCGACGCCCGGCGTGGCATCGTCTCCGGGCGCGATGCCGATCAGCACCGGCGCATCGGCCAGCGCCTTGCCCCCGGCATCGAACAGGAAGACATGGGCCGCCTGCTTGTCGACAATGGCATAGGGCAGGCCGTGATTGTCGCCGGTCGCGGCAATCCAGTCGATCACCCGGCGCGCATCCAGCGATCGCGGGGTTTCAGGCGCGGGCTTCTCGGACGCGGGCGCTGCGGGCGCGGCCGCCAGCGCGGGAGAGGCACCGAACAGCGCCAGCATCGCCAGCGCCCATGGGAATTTGTGCATGGAGGAGCATATCCGGGAATGGGGCCGGCGCCCCCCATGAAGCGGGGGCGCCGGCACAGGATCGGGACCAGCCCGACCGGATCGGTAGCTTGATCGGCTACGTGATCAGTTTCTGGCGCGCTTGGTCTTGGCTTCGCGCATCTGCTGCTCGACACCGTCGACGCGGGCGTTCAGCTGATCGAGGCGCTGACCGTTATTCTGGGCCTGACCGGCGGCCGACTGGGCCTGGGCCAGAGCCTGCTGCGCCGTGCCGTCGGTGGTCTGCAGCTTGGCGTCGAGCGCATCGACGCGCTGGTTCACGGTCGCCACCTGTTCGCGCACGAAGGATTTCGTGGCACAGCCACCCAGCCCCAGCGAGCCCACCAACACCATGGCAATGGGGGCTAATTTCATCGGGTGCGACATCATTTTCTCCTTATCATCTGCCCCCGCGCCGTCCCAAGCCGAGCCCGTTAACCATGACAATATGATTGGGCCTGAACGTGCATGTGGAGAGCCGAGTGGACGCGGCAGGCCTGCCCCGCCCTTCGACCAACGACCGGAATCGATCGACCGGCATCGGCGCGGATCGTTGAACGGATGCGCGATCGGGCGCATGCTGGCCCGCCTTCCATGAGGGGAAAATCCATGCGCCTGATGCTTGCCCTGGCCCTGAGCGGCCTTGCCCTGTCCACGCCGATCATCGCCCTTGCCAAGACCGATCTTGCCGCGGCCGTGGCCGATCCCAAGCGGCCCGCCGACGCACGGGCGCTGGACGAGAGCCGCAAGCCGGCCGAGACGCTGGCCTTCCTGGGCCTCAAGCCCGGCATGAAGGCGGCCGACATCATGACCGGATCGGGCTATTGGGCGGAGATCATGGCCGATGCGGTCGGCGCCAAGGGTAAGGTGACCGGGTTCGAGCCCAGCCAATTCTATGCCAGCGAGGAAGAGAAGCCCAAATGGGCGGCACTGGTCGCGCGCCGGCCGGAGGTCGACTGGGTGCGCTATCCGTTCGAGGCCTTTGCGGCGGCGCCCGACAGTTTCGACTTCAGCATCATCAACCTGAGCTACCATGATCTCTACTGGCAATCGGACAAATATGGCATTCCGCGCACCGACCCCGATGCCTTCGTGAAGACGCTCTATGCTGCGACGAAACCGGGCGGGATCGTCGGTATCATCGACCATGTCGGCCCGGCGGGCGACACCCGCGCCGTCGTGGACAAGCTCCACCGGATCGATCCGGCCGTGGTCAAGGCCGATTTCCTGCGCGCCGGCTTTGTGCTGAAGGCGCAAAGCCCGCTGCTCGCCAATCCCGCCGACGATCACAGCAAGCTGGTGTTCGATCCCGCCATTCGCGGCAAGACCGACCGTTTCCTCTACCGTTTCCGCAAGCCCAAATGATCCGCAGGATTTGAACGCAAGGCGCGGGATGACGCCGTGCCCCGCGCCGCCCATGCTGCGCGCCATGGACCTGACCGACCTTGACCTTCATGGCGCCGCGCGCCTGCCTGCCCTGCTTTCCCCGGACCAGTGCGACGCGATCGTCGCGCTATGGGACCAGCCCCATGCCTTCCGCAAGGAGGTGGTGATGGCGCGCCATGGCTATGGCCGGGGGCGCTATCGCTATTTCAACTACCCATTGCCCGAGCCGGTCGCCACGCTGCGCGAGGCACTTTATCAGCCGCTGGCGCAGGTCGCCAATCGCTGGGCGGCGATGCTGGGGAGCGATGCGCTCTACCCCGCGCGCCACGCAGATTTCCTCAACCAGTGCGCGCTCGGTGGCCAGGACAAGGCGACGCCCTTGCTGCTGCGCTATGAGGCGGGCGACTGGAATGCGCTGCATCAGGATGTCTATGGCGCGACCATCTTCCCGTTGCAGGCGGCGATATTGCTGTCGGAGCCGGAAGCGGATTTCACCGGCGGCGCCTTCATCCTGACCGAACAGCGCCCACGCATGCAGTCGCGCCCCGAAATGGTGCCGCTGCGCAAGGGCGATGCCGTGGTCTTCCCGGTGCGCGAGCGGCCGGTGACGGACACGCGCGGCGTCCACCGGGTGCAGATGCGCCATGGCGTCAGCCGACTCTTGTCCGGCATGCGCCACACGCTGGGCATCATCTTCCACGACGCCCAGAGCTAGGCGGGGTGGCGATACCGCCGCCCCGCACCTCTTGAATCAATCCAGCGCCGGATCCTCATATTTGAACGGATCGCTGACCGCCGGCTGGGTCGGCAGCGGCATGCGCGGCAGGGTCTTGTCGCTGTTCGCCGCCTGCAGCAGCATGCCGGCGAGGACGACCGCGCCCTGGCGCATATCCTCCGCCTTCAGATGATCGAAGGTATCGATGCCGCTGTGATGGACGCGGCTTTCATAGTCGAGCGGATCCTGGATGAACTGATAGCCCGGCACGCCGATCGCCTGCATATATTCATGGTCGGTGCCGCCGGTCGGCTGCGACACGACATTGCTAGCGCCCATACTGGCAAAAGGGCTGAGCCATTCGCGCAGCAGCGAGACGGCGGCGACATTGCGTTCGGCATAGAGGCCGCGCAGCTTGCCCGAGCCATTGTCGATGTTGAAATAGGCCTTGAGGTCCGCATAGCCGGGCTTGGGCGTGATCGGGAAACGGGTCTTGTAGCGGAAATACATTTCCTCCCGCCCCTGTTCCTCCTTCGGCCCCGGTGCGCGGGTGGCGAGATATTCGTCGACATAGGCCATCGAACCGAACAGCCCCTGTTCCTCGCCCGACCAGAGGGCGAAGCGGATCGTGCGCTTCGGTTTGATCCCGAGCGACTTGAGGATGCGTGCCGCCTCCATGATCATGGCGCTGCCCGCGCCATTGTCCGCCGCGCCATCACCCGCGACCCAGCTGTCGAGATGCGCGCCGGCCATGACATAGCCGGCCTTGGGGTCGCTGCCGGGGATATCGGCCAGGATGTTGTAGGCGTTGACGTCGCTGTCGTCGAAACGAACGTCGCTGTTGATTTCCAGCACCGGCGCCGGGCCGGTCTTGGCGAGGCGAGCGAGACGACGATAATCTTCCGCCGCGATCTCGACGCCGGGCAGCGCGGCCGTGTCGTTGACGCCGAAATCATAGCCCTCGCCATGCAACAGCTTGCCGTCGCGATAGGATTGACGCGCCCATCCGACCGCCCCCTCGGCCTTGAGGAAGGCCTCCAGCTTGCGGGTGAAGCTGAGGCGTTTCATCAGCCGCTCCAGCGACGCGGGATCATTTTTCGGCTGCTCGAACTTGTCGAGCTTCTCGATATCCTCGCCCTTGAGCCGCTGGAAGGCGGCCTCGTTCGGCTCGTCGCCTGTGCCCGGCAGCGACACCAGCACGATCTTGCCGGCGAGCTTGCCGCGCCAGGCGTCGAAATCGCGCTCCTTCTTCATCGGCGCAACGATGATCGGTGCGCTCAGCACGCCATTGGTCGGCGGCGTCCAGGCGATGGGGATGGCGGTGAGCTGGATCGGCCGGGGGCTGACCATCCTGACCGAGGAGCCGGCAATCCACCAGCCGCGACCGAAGCGAAAGCCCTGCTTGCGGACATTGGACAGGCCCCATTGGCGAAACTGGTCGGCGGTCCAGGCCTCCGCCTGCCGCATCTGCGGCGAGTTGGTCATGCGCCCACCGATATCGTCGGTCAGATGCTGGGCGATCTGCATCACCTGGCTGTGGTTCAGCCCTTCGTCGATGACGCGGTTGAGATCGTCGGGCTGCTGCGCGGCGACCGGGGCGGCCAGGCACAGCAAGGGCAGCAGGATGATGGAATGGCGCATATAATCCCCCTTCGTCCGGCCGTCAGGCGCGGCCGCGAAAGCCCGTCTATGCCCGACTGACGCGGGATCGCAAGTGAGGCCGATCACGCCCCGAATACGCATTTGTTGCACCATGTGACGCGCCGTTACACTTTGCGACAAAACTGTCTTTGCCTTGCCAGATTTTTGCGACAAGTGCGGCCTAAACGAGATCCTGTCAGGGTCCAGATTAGGGGTAAATTTCCGTGCGCCAGACGACGTCGCTGCTGCTGTTTTCACTGATGCTGGGCGCGGCGCCCGACGCGCTGATGGCGCAGGAGGCCGAGCAGAAGGAGCCGCCGGCCCAGATGGACGAGGGCGACGAGATCGTCGTGACCGGCGCGGTCCAGCGCGGCGCGGTGCCCGGCGACATCAAGCCCGAACAGCAATTGTCCCCCGCCGATGTCCGGGCACTGGGCGTCACGTCGATTTCCGAAATCATCACCGAATTGTCGCCGCAGACCAACGGCACGCCGGTCATCCTGCTGAACGGCAAGCGCATTTCCAGCTTCTCGGAAATTTCCGACCTGCCATCCGAAGCGGTGTCGCGGGTCGACATCCTGCCAGAGGAAGTGGCCCTGTCCTATGGCTATGCGCCGACGCAGAAGGTGGTGAACATCGTCCTGCGCCAGCGTTTCCGCGCGACCACGGTCGACCTGCGTGGCGGCACCACCACCGATGGCGGACGCGAAAATGGCCAGGGCGAAGTGGGCGTGCTGCGCATCCGGGGCGACAATCGGCTGACGCTGAACGTCAAATATAGCCGGGCCGACAATCTGCTGGAGAGCGAGCGCGGCATCAATGCCGCAGCGCCCAGCATGCCCTATTCGTTGGCCGGCAATATCACCGCGATCGACCGCGGAGCAGAGATCGACCCGGCCCTGTCGGCCGCCGCCGGCCAGACCGTGACGGTCGCCAGCGTGCCCGGCAGCGCCACCAATGGCGCCCCCGGCCTCAATGATTTCGTCGCCGGCGCGAACCAGACCAGCGTCAGCAATCTCAGCAAATATCGCACGCTCAGCCCCGCGACCGAGAATTTTTCCGCCAACGCGACCCTGGCGCGCGCGCTGGGCGGCGTATCGGCGACGATCAACGGCCGGCTGGAACTGTCCGACAATGATTCGCTGCAGGGCCTGTCGGCGGCCGCCCTCACCCTGCCCGGCGGCAATCCCTTCTCCGCCTTTGGCGACGATGTCCGCCTCTATCGCTATCTGGAGCAGGCCGGCGCGCTGGGGCAGAAGATCCGCGGCACCACCGGCCATGTCGGCGTCACGCTGAACGGTCGGCTGGGCGGCACCTGGCAATGGTCCTTCACCGGCAATGGCGACATTTCCGACACCCGCACCCGGACCGATCGCGGTGTCGACACCGGCGGCATCCAGGCCGCGCTCGACGCCGGATCGGCCAGCGTCAATCCCTATGGCGCCTTCACCGCCGACCTGCTGCAATCGCGCCTGACCGACCGCGCCCGGTCGCAATCGCGCGCGATCGGCGGCGACCTGCTGGTCAGCGGATCGCTGCTGACCCTGCCGGCCGGCAATGTCATGACGTCGGTGCGGGTCGGTGGATCGGCCAATGGCTTTGAAAGCCATTCGGTGCGGTCGGGCGTGGAACGCGGCCTCGACTATAATCGCGAGATTGCGAGCGGGCAGGTCAGTTTCGACATACCGCTGACGAGCCGGTCGAAGGGGTTCCTGGGCGCGATTGGCGATGTCGGCGTCAACATGAACGCCGGGGCGCAGCATCTGTCGGATTTCGGCACGCTGTCGACGCTGGGCTATGGCCTGCGCTGGCGGCCGGTGCCGGCAGTGCAGTTGCTGGTGTCGGCCAATCAGGACAAGTCGGCGCCGACCGGCACGCAGATCAACGATCCGGTGATTTCGACGCCCAACGTGTCGGTGTTCGACTATGCGACCGGCCAGACCGTGTTCGTCACGCAATTTTCCGGCGGCAACCCCGACCTGCGATCCAGCACGCGCGACCAGTTCCGCATCAACGCCCGGATCAAGCCGTTCGAGAAACCGAACCTGACGCTGACGGCGACCTATCTCAACAGCCGGACCAGCAACCCCATTTCCGCCTTCCCGACGCCGACGCCGGCGATCGAGAATGCCTTCCCGCAGCGCTTCATGCGCGACGAGGATGGTCAGTTGCTGAGCATCGACGGCCGGCCGATCAACTATCTGCGTTCGCAGAGCGAACAGCTGCGCTGGGGCTTCGACCTGTCCATCTCATTGAAGTCGCACATCCAGAAGGTGATCGAGGCGTGGCGCGCGGCCGGCGCCAAGCCCGAGGATCGCCCCAAGGAATTGCAGGACATGCGCGCTGCCTTCGGCAATCGCGGCCCGCGCGACGGCGCGGAGGGCAATCGCGAGGGCGGTCCACCGCGCGGTGAGGGCAATGACGGCGCGCCCCGCGGCGACGGCGACAACAACCAGCGCGGCAATGATGGCCCCGGTGGCCAGAATGGCGGCCAGGGTGGCGGCGACAATGCGCCGGGCGGTGGCGATGGTCCGCGCGGGCCGGGTGGCCCCGGTGGTCCGGGCGGCGGCTTTGGTGGACCGGGCGGTTTCCGTGGCCCCGGCGCCGGCCAGGCCGGCGGGCGGCTGACCTTCAGCCTCTATCATACCTGGCACCTGACCGAGAGCATCCTGATCGCGCCCGGCGTGCCCGAACTCAACCTGCTCGACGGCGATGCGGTCGGCTCCTCGGGCGGGCAGCCCCGCCACGAGTTGAAGGCGCGGGTCGGCTATGTGAACAATGGCATTGGCGGCCGGCTGGGCGTCGACTGGGAAAGCGGCACCCATGTCGATGGCGCCTTGGGCGGCAGTTCGCGGCTGGACTTTGCCAGCCTGGCGACCGCCAATCTGCGGCTGTTCGCCAATTTCGGCCAGATGCCCAGCCTGGTGAAGGCCCATCCCTTCCTGCGCGGCGCGCGCGTGTCGATCGGCATCGACAATATCTTCAACACCCGCCGCGACGTGACCGATGCAACCGGGGCAACCCCGGTCCGCTATCAGCCGGGCTATCTCGACCCGCTCGGCCGGACCGTGTCGGTCAGCTTCCGCAAGCTGTTCTTCTGAAAGGGCGACCGGCCGGGCGATGTCCGGCCGGTCGTCTGTGTCGCTATCCGGCCAGCGCGCGCGCCTGCGGGCGGAGCAGGGCCAGATCGATCGGGGCGGCGAACTCCACGCCCATGCGGTCCTCGCGCGACCAGCGGGTGGTCGCGTCGACGCTCTGCCCCTCCGACAGGTCAATCGCGAACTGCGTGCCTTCCGGCACATTCCACAGCCCCTCGATCATCGCGCCGGTGGCGGAGATGTTGCGGATGCGGCCATTATAGACATGGCCGTCATGATGGACGGCGACCGTGCGCAGCATCGCCTTGCGCTCGGGCCGGCTCGACTGGAAACCTTCGGACCGGGCGGAGACGCCATTGGCGCGCTGGCCTTCCAGCACCTGCGCGGCGGGCATCGGCCGGCCATAGATATAGCCCTGGATATGGCTGCACCCCAGTTGCCGGATCAGGTCCAGCTCGTCGCGGGTCTCGGCGCCTTCCGCGGTCGTATCCATGCCCAGCGCCTCGGCCAGGCTGACGATCGCCTTGATGATCGCGCTGTTGCGGCTGCCCCGGATCGCGGCACCGCGCACGAAGCTCTGGTCGATCTTAATCTTGTCGAACGGCGCCTTCTTCAGATAGCCGAGCGACGAATAGCCGGTGCCGAAATCGTCGAGCGCCAGCCGCACGCCCAGCCCTTTGAGCCGGGTGAACATGGCGTCGGTGCCGTCATTGTCGTTCAGGAACACGCTTTCGGTGATTTCCAGCTCCAGCCGTTCGGGCGCCAGTTGCGCGCTGGCCAGGGCCTGCATCACGGTGGTCGGGAAACCGGGATTGGCGAATTGCATCGCCGAGACATTGACCGCAACGCGGATGCCCGCGTCCCACTGCGCCGCGTCACGACAGGCGGTGCGCATCACCCATTCGCCGATCGGCGCGATCAGGCCGCTATCCTCTGCAATGGGGACGAACAATGCGGGCGAGATGGCGCCGCGCACCGGATGATCCCAGCGCAGCAGCGCCTCATAGCCGGTGATGCGCTCGGTCGTCGAACTGACGATCGGCTGATAGACGAGGTGCAGGCCATCCGCCGTCAGCGCATGGCGCAGATCCTGTTCGAGCTGGCGGCGATCCTCCGCATCGGCATGCATGTCGGCCGAATAGAAGCGATATACGCCGCGCCCATCGCCCTTCGCCTTGTAGAGGGCGAGATCGGCATTGCGGATCAGGGCATCGGCGGTGACGCCGTCTTCGGGGCAGAAGGAAATGCCGATCGACACGCCGATCACCACGCCCGTGCCCTCGATCGAATAAGGCTGCGACAGGGCGCTGATGATCGCCTGAGCCAGCAGGCCGAGCCGGTTGCGGTCATGGCGGCCATGCACCAGCACCTTGAACTCGTCGCCGCCCTGGCGCCCGACCAGCCCCTGATTGCCGACCACGCGCTGGAGCCGCTGGCTGACCTGACGCAGCAGCGCGTCGCCGGCCGGATGGCCGAGCGTGTCGTTGACGCTCTTGAACCGGTCGAGGTCGAGCATCATCAGCGCGCATTCGCCCTGCTTGCCGCGCGAGCCGAGCACCGCCTGCTCCAGCGCCTGCAACATCTGCACGCGGTTGGCGAGGCCGGTCAGCGAATCATATTGGGCCAGGCGCGTCACTTCCGCCTGGCTGCGCCGCATTTCGGTCAGGTCGGTGCCCGATCCGCGGAAGCCGTGGAACTGGCCATATTCGTTGAACACCGGTTCGCCCGAGATCGACCACCAGCGTTCCTCGCGGGCGATCGCAGCCCGCACCGCAATGTCGGCAAAGCCGGTCCGGGCGGAGAGGTGGAAGCCGAGCGTCCGCTCGCCATCGCCCTGTTGCCGGTCACCCTGCTGGATGATGTCGGTCAGCGACCGGCCGATCAGGCTGCCCGCTTCCACGCCCAGCGGTTCGGCCAGGGTGGCGGAGATATAGGTGATGTGGCCGTGACGATCGGTTTCCCAGAACCAGCCGCGGCCGGACTGTTCATATTCCTCCAGCAGCCGGTCGGAACGCTGCGCCTTGAGATCCTGCCGATGCTGTTCGATCGCGCGTTCGCGATCCGCCGCCGCCTGCCGCAGGGTAGCGATCGCCATCACCGCCAGGCAGCTGGCCAGCAGCCCCAGATGCACCATGCCCGCATGGGCGATGCCGGCCACCAGTAGCGCCCCCATGAAATAGCTGAGCCCCAGCAGGCGTCGGTCGCCGACGATGCAGACCGCCAGCAGCGCGATCGCCATTTCCGGCACGGCGGACGGCATCGCCACGCCATTGCCCTGCGCCAGCCACAGGCTGAAGATCAGTCCCGAACAGAAGAGCGCGGGCAGCATCAGCCAGTTCTGGACATGGGGGCGCAGATTGCGGAACAGCGCCCAGCGCGGCACCAGCATCAGCAGGCCATCGATCAGCACCACGCCGCACAGCAGGGCGCCATGTTCCGGCCGGGTGAAGGAAAGCATGCCGAGCAGCGCCGCAACGCACAGCTTGGCCAGCAGCATCAGTGGCCACAGGGCGGCGACATGGGTGAAGCTGCGAGACAGCCAGTTGGCGGCGACTTCCGTGCCGCTTTCGGCCAGACCCAGCGAAACCAGCAGGTTCGCGGTCCTGGCCGGCGCATCAGTATCTGTTTTGCGGACAATAGCCATGCCGATCGTCTAACCGACAAAGCTTGAGAAGCGATTACCCGCCGGGTCCGGGAGATTCCCTGATATTCAGCGATCTCCCGGCAAGACCGGTCAGACGCGCATCGGCATCAGAACGTAAAGCGCCGGGCTGCGATCATTTTCGCGGATCAGCGTCGGTGCGGCCGCATCGGCCAGGTGCAGTTCGACGATGTCGGTGTCGATCTGGCCAAGGATGTCGAGCAGATAACGGGCGTTGAAGCCGATATCGAAGCCTTCGCCCTGGAACGCGCCGGGCACTTCTTCGGCCGCTGTGCCATTTTCCGGGCTGGTGACCGACAGGGTGATCTTGTCCTTGTCGAGGCTCATCTTGACCGCGCGGGTCTTTTCGGTGGCGATGGTCGCAACGCGGTCCACGCCTTCCTCGAAGCTGCGCGGGTCGATCTTGAGCAGCTTGTCGTTCGCGGTCGGAATGACGCGGCTATAATCGGGGAAGGTGCCGTCGATCAGCTTGCTGGTCAGGATCGCGCTGCCCAAGCCAAAGCGGATCTTGCTGGCCGACAGGCTGACCTGAACCGAACCCTCGACCTCGTCGAGCAGCTTGCGCAGTTCGGCGATGCACTTGCGGGGGATGATGATGCCCGGCATGCCATCGGCGCCGTCGGGACGCGGCACGGTGACGCGGGCCAGACGGTGACCGTCGGTCGCGGCGGCCTTGAGCACCGGCGAACCTTCGTCCGAGACGTGGAAATAGATGCCGTTCAGATAATAGCGCGTCTCTTCGGTCGAGATGGCGAAGCGCGTCTTGTCGATGATCTGCTTGAGCGTTTCGGCCGGCAGTTCGAAGCTGGTCGGCAAATCGCCCTCGGCAATCACCGGGAAATCGTCACGCGGCAGGGTCGACAGGTTGAAGCGGGCGCGGCCGGCCTGGATCAGCATCTTGCCATCGGCCGCCTGCAGCGACACCTGGCTGCCTTCGGGCAGCTTGCGCGCGATGTCGAACAGCGTGTGGGCGGAAATGGTGGTGGCGCCGGCCTGTTCGACCTGGGCCGACACGCTTTCCACGACCTGCAGGTCGAGATCGGTCGCCATCAGCTTGATCGCGCCATCCGCCGATGCCTCGATCAGCACGTTGGACAGGATCGGAATCGTGTTGCGCCGCTCGACCACCGACTGGACGTGGCTGAGGCTCTTGAGGAGCGTTGCGCGTTCGATGGTGGCCTTCATGTCCCTGTTCTGTCCGTTCTTTTTGCGTCGATGGCGAGGATTCGGTCGAATCCCGGCGGCAATGATGGATGGTCCTTCATAACCGCTATGTCAGCGGCGGCAAGCACCTCGACGCGCTTTCGAAACGAAGCCGGGCTTGCAAATGACGATGGCTTGCGCTTTGCCCGGACCATGCGCCGCCTGCCCGCCCTGCTGATCCCGCTCGTCATCCTCGCCAGCCCGGCCATGGCGCGCGATTCGCTTGGCATTTTCGAAAGCTGGGGGGCGTTTCGCGATCCCGGCGCCGGCCAGAACGGCCCGCGCTGCTACGCCATCGCCATGCCGGTGCCGCGCCGCGCGGGCGATGCGCCCAAGGGCTTTGCCGCCGTCGGCACCTGGCCGCGCCAGCATGTCCGGGGCCAGGTCCATTTCCGCCTCAGCCGGCCGCGCGCCGCCAATGCGCGGGTCTCGCTCAGCGTCGGCGACCGCCGTTTCGCGCTGGTCGCGGGCCAGGCCGACGCCTGGGCCGCCAATCCGCAGGACGATGCAGCGATCATCGCCGCGATGCGCTCCGCCAGCAGCATGAGCGTGCAATCGACATCGGCCAAGGGCGGCGCCTTTGCCGACAGCTATGCGCTGCGCGGCGCGGCCACAGCGATCGACGCAGCTGCGCTGGGGTGCGCCCGTTTACGCTGATTGCAACGCCACTTTAAAAATCCGGCAAAATCGACTATGTGCGCGGCCATGCATTCCGCCGCCAATCCCATCATGCCGATTCCCGGCCTTATCGACCCTGTGCCCGTGCCCCGCGCGGTGACGCCCCGTGAGGACGGACGCGTCGACATGCTGGGCCTGACCCGCGCCCAGATGAAGGGCGTGCTGGAAGAAGCCGGACTCGACCAGAAGGCCGCCAAGCTGCGGTCCAAGCAGCTGTTTCATTGGCTCTATCATCGCGGCGAAACCGATTTCGAGAAGATGACCGACCTGGCCAAGCCGATGCGGCTGTGGATGGCGGAACGCTTCATCGTCGGCCGGCCGCAGGTGGTGGAAGCGCAGGTGTCGAACGACGGCACCCGCAAATGGCTGCTCCGTTCGGACGATGGCCAGGATTATGAAATGGTCTTCATCCCCGATGCGGATCGCGGCACCTTGTGCGTGTCGAGCCAGGTCGGCTGCACGCTCAATTGCAGCTTCTGCCACACCGGCACGATGCGACTGGTGCGCAACCTGACGCCGGGCGAGATCGTGGGCCAGGTCATGCTGGCACGCGACGCGCTGGGCGAATGGCCCAAGGGCAGCATGGCCAGCGCCAATGACGACGAGACGGACGAGGATTCGCAATATACGGCGGACGGCCGCATGCTCACCAACATCGTGATGATGGGCATGGGCGAACCGCTCTATAATTTCGATCATGTCCGCGACGCGCTCAAGCTGGTGATGGACGGCGATGGCCTGGCCCTGTCGAAGCGGCGCATCACCCTGTCGACCAGCGGCGTCGTGCCGATGATGGCGCGCGCGGCCGAGGAAATCGGCGTGAACCTGGCGGTCTCGCTCCATGCCGTGACCAAGGAAGTGCGCGACGAGCTGGTGCCGCTCAACCGCAAATATGGCATCGAGGAACTGCTCCAGGCCTGTGCCGATTATCCCAAGGCGAACAATGCCCGGCGCATCACGTTCGAATATGTGATGATCAAGGACAAGAATGACAGCGATGCCGACGCGCATGAGCTGGTCCGCCTGATCCGCAAATATAAGCTGCCGGCCAAGGTCAACCTGATCCCGTTCAACCCCTGGCCGGGCACCGACTATGAATGTTCGAGTCCCGAACGGATCCGCGCGTTCAGCACGATCGTGTTCGAAGGCGGCATTTCCGCGCCGGTGCGCACGCCGCGCGGCCGCGACATCATGGCCGCCTGTGGCCAGCTCAAGTCGGCGAGCGAGAAGAAGAGCAAGGCGGAACTCAAGCGCCTGGCCGAAGAGAAGCAAGCCGCACTCGGATAATCCGGGGACGACTGGCTGCGCGCATGCCGCGCGACGACAAGCCCCGCCCATACCGGCGGGGCTTTTCTTTTGGGGGAATGAGGATGACCGATAACGAGATCGATATGCTGGGACGCGGCTTTTGCGCCTGCACTTTGCCCAAAGCGCACTGGACCCACGGCGCCCATTTCGCGACCGCGCTGTGGCTGATCCTCCGCCGACCCGATGTTGACGCCGAAATTGACATGCCCGGCATGATCCGCCGCTACAATGAAAGCGTCGGCGGGGTGAACAGCGACACGAGCGGCTATCATGAGACCATCACCCAGGCATCGCTGCACATGGCCCGGCAGTTGCTGGCCGGCCTGCCCGCCGATGTGACGCCGGCCGCAGCCTATGCGGCGCTGATGGCGTCGCCGCTGGGCGACAAGGACTGGCCCTTCACCTACTGGACGCGCGAGACGCTGATGAGCCCGGCCGCGCGCCGGGCCTGGGTCGCGCCCGATCGGGCGCCGCTGCCGGCATAAAAAAAGGGCGGCCCGAACGGACCGCCCTTCCCCATATTCCGATCGAGAGGGATCAGAAACGGAAGCCGATGCCGACGACGCCAGCGTCACGGCCACCGAAATTGTCTTCATACTCGGTGCGCTGATATTCGGCCGAGATGTAGGTGTTCGGGGTCACCGAATATTCCAGGCCACCGCCGTAACGCACGCCTTCCAGCGAGGTGTGGGCGCCAGCGGCTTCGATGCGGCTCGAAGCGTAGCCGACCTTGCCGAACGCCAGGATCTGCGGGGTCACGACATAGCCGAGACGGACCGAAGCGGCGAGGTCGCGGCTGGCGTCGAAGCCCTGGCCGTCGACGGTCGAGTCACCGAACGACACTTCCGGACCGAAGGTCACGCGGTTGGCAACGGCGAGGTCGTAGCCGGCGGTCACGCCGTAGCTGAAACCGTCTTCGCCCTGCGCCTTGTCAAAGCCCATGGTGACGCCAGCGCGCGGACCGGTGAACGGCGCAGCATCCTGAGCGAAAGCGGGGGCCGAAACAGCGGCGGCAGCAGCAATCGCTGCGAAAATCACAGTCTTCATAAAGTCCTCGATATTTATTATGACGCTACGACTTAATTGTTCATCTAGCGTTCAGGTTTGATGCTAGGAAAATATGAAATAGAGTCACACTTCCTCCTGCTTATTCTTCTCCGAGACTTCGGAGAGAAACTGCCCCCTCTGCATCATGAGAGCGCAGTGGCCATCTAGGATCGCCAAACTCACTTGCAAAGGGGCAAGGCCTTTATTTCAATCAATTTCAGGGCTTGTGTTGCAAAAGTGTGACAACGCGACTGCAGCACGACCGGCCGCAAAAAGGGGACGGCCCGACCGCCGCCCCCTTCGCGAAAGCCCCGGTTTCCGGGCGATCAGAAGCGCAGGCCGATGCCCGTCACCAACTGGTGGCGCGACACGCCTGCCTCATAATCGGAATAGCGATATTCGCCCTTGAGAAAGAGCTTTTCGGCGATCCGATATTCCAGACCCGCGCCCAGCCGCAGCCCGTCGCCATTGTCGCCGCCACGGATCAGGCCGCCTTCGCCGTCACTGGCTGCATATTCCATCCGGGCATTGCTGTAGCCTGCCTTCACATAGGCGAGCGCCTTGCTGCCAAGCGGCACGCCGATCCGCCCGCCGACATAAAGATCGCGGTCGGTCTCGCTCTTGCCGCCGGCGACATGCAGGCGGGTTGTGGAATCGGAAATCTCGCCCTCGATGCCCAGGATCAGGCCGCCCAGGGCAAAGTTATAACCGGCGTTGAGGCCATAGAGGAGGCCGTCGGCCGATTTGACGCCCTTGGCATCGACCACATCATAGCCGGTGATGATTTCGGCATGGGCACCCGTGAAATGGGCATAATCCTGCGCAAAGGCAGGCGCCGAAACAAAACATAGAACAGCCGAAGCGATGAAAAACGTGATACTCTTCATATTACCCATCCAATATCTGCGTCGAAGCGCCGAAAATCGTGACAGGCGACCTTATTTATACTCCCGTTTCGTGGAGTAATTTTATCAATTCAAATTTCTGTACGAAAATTCTTTGAAGTCGACTTCATCAGTCCCTTGCAGGGCCAGCCGTTGATCGCAATCGCACGGCGCGCACCATGGCCATTCGACCAACGACCGGCCTGGACATGCGAACGACCGCGATGCGGCTGGATATTTCGACGAAAGACAATAGGGTCATGGCCATGGAGCCGCCTTACGCCCCAGGGGACATGGTCCGCCGCCACCGCCTGACCACCCGGCTGTGGCACTGGCTGAATGCGCTGCTGCTCTATATCCTCTTCACCTCCGGCCTTGGCATCTTCAACGCCCATCCCCGCCTCTATTGGGGGCAATATGGCGCCAATTTCGATCATGCCTGGCTGGAGCTGGACCGATTCCCCGGCTGGATCACCCTGCCCGCCCTCTATAATCTGGCGCTATCCCGCCATTGGCACCTGACCGCCGCGCCGATCTTCGCCTTCGCGCTGCTCTTCTACATGCTCTGGGGTCTGGCGGGCGGCCATATCGCCCGTGACCTGGCCTTTCGCCGGGGCGAACTGGCGCCGCGCCATGTCTGGCAGGACATAAGGGACCATGCCCGGCTGCGCTTCCCCAGCGGCGCCGCGGCGCTGCGCTACAATGTGCTGCAGAAGGCGAGCTATATCGCCGTCCTCTTCATCGCCCTGCCGCTGCTGATCCTGACCGGCCTTACCATGTCGCCCGGCATGAACGCCGCCTGGCCCTGGCTGGTCGACCTGTTCGGCGGGCGCCAGTCGGCCCGGTCGATCCATTTCCTGACCGCCTTCGCGCTGGTCGCCTTCTTCCTGGTCCATATGCTGATGGTGCTGCTGGCCGGCCCGGTGAACGAGATAGGATCGATGATCACCGGCCGCTATCGCCTCCCTGAGGACCGGCCATGATCCTGACCCGCCGCACCCTGCTGCTGGGCGCAACCGCGACGCTGGCGGGATGCGACCGGATCGCGCGCCAGCCGCTGGCCCGCGACATCCTCTTTTCCGCCGACAATTTTCATCAATGGGCGCAGCGCACAATCATGGCGCGCGACGCACTGGCGCAGGAATTCCGGCCCGATCAGATTTCGCCCTTCTTCCGCGCGAACGGCACCGCCAACCCCAACACCCCGGCCTACAAGGCGCTGTGGCGCAACGGCTTTGCCGACTGGCGGCTGCGCATCGACGGACTGGTCGCCCGGCCCCTGTCGCTTTCGCTGTCGCAATTGCACGCCCTGCCCCATCGCGAGCAGATCACCCGCCATGACTGTGTCGAGGGGTGGAGCGCGATCGGCAAATGGCGCGGCGTGCCGTTGAAGCTGCTGCTCGACGGCGCGGGGCTGCGCGATCGCGCCCGCTATATCGTGTTCCACTGCGCCGACGACATGGGCGGCGGCACCGCTTATTATGAGAGCATCGACCTGATCGATGCCTTCCATCCCCAGACCATCCTCGCCTTCGCGCTCAACGACCGGCCGCTGAGCGTCGCCAATGGCGCGCCGTTGCGGCTGCGGGTGGAGCGGCAACTGGGCTATAAGCAGGCCAAATATCTGATGCGGATCGAGGCGGTCGAGAGCCTATTGTCCATCGGTCGGGGCAAGGGCGGTTTTTGGGAAGACCGCGCCAATTATGATTGGTATGCAGGCATTTGACGGCCGCGTAACGAGAAGGACCAGCCTGCTCCATGAAGATTTTCGACCGCGTTCTGAGACGTCTTGTCACCAAGGGTCAGTTGACCGTTTTCTATGCCGACGGCCGTAGCGTTACCGTCGGTTCGCCCGATCCCGACCTGCCCCCGCTGGCGCTGCGCTTCCTCGACAAGCGCGTGCCCCTCGACATCGTCAAGGATCCGCGCCTGGGCATGGCCGAGGCCTATATCGATGGCCGGGTGGCGATCGAGGGCGGCGGCATCATGGAGTTCGTGTCCATGATCCGCCAGAACAACGCCTGGGAAAATGGCAAGTCGATCGATGCCAAGGGGCCGGTGCAGCGCGCGCTGAAGACGGTGCGCCGCAAGTTGTGGAAGGCCAATCATCGCAGCCGGTCCAAGGCCAATGTCGCCCATCATTATGACCTGTCGGGCGCGCTCTACGCCCTCTTCCTCGACCGTGACCGGCAATATAGCTGCGCCTATTTCCCCGATGCGGAGAATGAGGCCGGGATCAGCCTGGAGCAGGCGCAGGAAGACAAGAAGGCGCATATCGCCGCCAAGCTCTACCTGAAGCCGGGCATGAAGGTGCTGGACATCGGCTGCGGCTGGGGCGGCATGGCGCTGTATCTGCACAAGCATTTCGGTGTCGACGTCACCGGCATCACCCTGTCGGAAGAGCAGTTGAAGGTTGCGCGCCAGAGGGCGATTGACGCCGGCGTGGCCGACCATGTGCAGTTCGAGCTGATCGACTATCGCGACATTGAAGGGCCGTTCGACCGGATCGTGTCGGTCGGCATGTTCGAACATGTCGGCACCGCCGACTATCGCGTCTTCTACAACAAGTGTCGCGACCTGCTGACGCCCGACGGCGTGATGCTGATCCACACCATCGGCCGGGTCGATGGCCCCGGCATCACCGATACCTTCACCACCAAATATATCTTCCCCGGCGGCTATATCCCCGCTTTGTCGGAAATGGTGGCGGGCAGCGAAGGCACGCGGCTGATGATCACCGACGTGGAAGTGCTGCGCATCCATTATGGCCTGACCATCCGCGACTGGTACAAACGGACCATGGCGCACAAGGCGGATATCGTCGCCCTCTATGACGAGCGTTTCTTCCGCCTGTGGACCTTCTATCTGGCGGGCGCGGCGACCGTGTTCGAACATGGGTCGATGGTCAATTTCCAGGTCCAATATGTGCGCGACCGCCGCGCGCTGCCGATCACCCGCGACTATATGATCGAGGCAGAAACGGCGCTGCGGGGGCGCTGAAACACCACCGCGCACCGACGATGCGAGGCAGAATTGCGACCGTCCGGGCGGGCTGAACAAAGCCTGTCAGCCCCGTTCCCGGACGGTTCAGT
>NZ_NOIW01000036.1:0-48498 GCF_002708645.1 Sphingobium sp. IP1 | reverse complement strand
CCCATTTGGGCGCTCTGGACAACCAGCTGACGCCGGATAGATGTTTGCAACTGATCCACGCAGAACGTTTCAATGCCGCTTGCAAAGGGAGAGCCGTCCATAGAGATAATAGGTCTGCTCGCTGACCCCGATCCGACGGCAGGCTTCGGCGGTCGAAGCCCCCTGCGCCAGCACGATCTCAACTTCACGCAGCTTGCCGATGATCTCTTCCGGCTTGTGCTTCTTGAATGGCATCTGTCGTCCCTTTCGTGGTCCAGACTATCATAGTCTCTGGGCCACTCAGCAGGGGGCAGATCATTCCCTGCGGGTGGGGCTGACTCAAGATTTGTTTGCCAGCGGCGAGGATGCAGGGCCGATCGCGTAGGCGCTGCGATGGACCGCGACCGCGACCGCGCTTCGCTACGGTCGCAAGCTCGCGCCGTCCTCCAACGCAGCGGCGCGCATGCTGAAAGGAATCAGAAAATGACGGAGTGGCCGCGTAAGGCTACAGGGGCCAGGTCTTTTCAGGGTAGATCGATCATCCAGGTGCGGGTATTGGGTGTGTCTGCCGCCCGCATTCGGAACGGTTAAAACTAGGGAGTACGGGGTGCTGGAATCCTACCTCCTGCTTCCTTCCCCCCTTCGGCGACCAGTTCCAGGATACGCCCGGCCATGTCCTTTCGGCAGATGAGGAGGTCAGGGAGGTAGACGTCGCGTTGGTTATAGAGGAGCGGTGCTCCGTCGATGCG
Organism: Sphingobium sp. IP1; assembly: GCF_002708645.1. Classification (NCBI taxonomy): domain Bacteria; kingdom Pseudomonadati; phylum Pseudomonadota; class Alphaproteobacteria; order Sphingomonadales; family Sphingobiaceae; genus Sphingobium; species Sphingobium sp. IP1. The sequence goes on along the minus strand of NZ_NOIW01000036.1, from coordinate 47,770 downwards.
GGAGCAGTGGAGGCCGTGGGCTGCGGCGACGGCGACGGGGGCCATGGAGTCCCATTCATATTGGCCGCCGGAGTGGAGATAGATGTCGGCTTGGCCCAGGATGACGGCCATGGCCTTGGCCCCTGCGCTGCCCATGGGGACCAGTTCGGCGCCCAGTTTCTCCGCGACCGCGACCGCTTCCTTCGCGGGGCGGGTGCGGCTGACCACCATGCGCAGCGTTTCGGGCGCGGGCGGCACCGCGCGCGGCTGGTCGGAGCGCAGCACCGTGCCGCCGTAATGATCGGGCAGCGCCACCGCGCCGATGGCGGGCTGGCCGTCGATGGCCAGACCCACATGCACCGCCCAGTCGGCCCGCGCCTCGCCATATTCGCGCGTGCCGTCGACCGGGTCGACGATCCACACCCGGCTTTTGGCGAGCCGCGCTTCATTGTCCTTCTCCTCTTCGGAGAGCAGCCCGTCGTCGGGCCGCACTTCGCGCAGCGCGTCGCAGAGGAACTGGTTGGCGGTCTGGTCCCCGGCCTTGCCCAGCGCCCTGGCGCTGAACAGGCCGGACCCGCGCACCTCTTGCAGGATGCGCCCGGCGACCTGCGCCAGATGGGCGGCCAGATCGGCGTCGGTCATCGCCGACAGGTCGATCTGCGCGCTCATGGGATCAGCCTCGCGACGATGGCGTCGGCCGCCTCTTCCGCCGTCAGCTTCGTGGTGTCGACGCGGATTTCGGGGTCTTCGGGCGCTTCATAGGGGCTGTCGATGCCGGTGAAGTTCTTCAACTCCCCCGATCGTGCCTTCTTGTAGAGGCCCTTGACGTCGCGCGCCTCGGCATCGGCCAGCGGCGTGTCGATATGCACCTCGACAAATTCGCCCGGCTGCATCATCTGCCGCACCATGTCGCGCTCGGCGCGGAAGGGCGAGATGAAGGCGGTGATCACGATCAGCCCCGCATCGGTCATCAGCTTGGCCACTTCGCCCACGCGGCGGATATTCTCCACCCGGTCGGCATCGGTGAAGCCCAGATCCTTGTTCAGCCCATGGCGGACATTGTCGCCGTCGAGCAGGAAGGTGTGGCGGTTCATTCTGGCGAGCTTCTTCTCCACCAGATTGGCGATGGTCGACTTGCCCGCCCCCCACAGGCCGGTGAACCACAGCACGGCCGGCCTCTGGTTCTTGAGGCCCGCCTGGAAGTCGCGGCCGACGGCGGGCGCCCGCCCATGGACATTTTGCGCCCGCCGCAGCGAGAAGTGCAGCATCCCCGCCGCCACCGTGGCGTTGCTGATCTTGTCTACAACCACGAAGCCGCCCAGCGTGCGGTTCGCCGCATAGGGTTCGAACACGATCTGCCTGTCGGTCGACAGGTTGGCGACGCCGATCGCGTTCAGTTCCAGCGTCTTGGCCGCCAGATGTGACCCCACCCCCCCGGCATCGTTGACGTTGACCTGATATTTGGGCTGCTGGATCGTGGCGGTGACGGTCTGCGTGCCGATCTTGAGCCAATAGGGCCGGCCGGGCAGCATCGCCTCATCCGCCATCCAGACGATGCTGGCTTCGAACTGGTCCGCGGCCTGCGGCGGATTGTCCGCCAGCGCGATCACGTCGCCGCGCGAGCAGTCGACCTCATCGGCGAAGCAGAGCGTCACCGACTGACCCGCCACCGCGACGTCCAGATCGCCATCCAGCGTGACGATCCGGCTGATCGTGCTGGTCTTGCCCGAAGGCAGCACGCGGACCGCGTCGCCCGGCCGGACCGCACCAGTGGCGATCAGGCCGGAAAAGCCGCGAAAGTCCAGGTTCGGGCGGTTCACCCATTGCACCGGCATACGGAAGGGCTTGCCCGCGTCGGTGGCGCTGTTGACCTCGACGCTCTCCAGATGCGCGATCAGCGCCGGTCCCTTATACCAGGGCATATTGTCCGACGGGCCGGTAATATTGTCGCCCTTGAACCCCGAAATCGGGATCGGCGTGAAGGTCGCGATGCCGATCGAGCGGGCGAACTCGCTATAATCCTTGAGGATGCCGTCATAGACCGCCTGGTCATAATCGACCAGATCCATCTTGTTGATGGCCAGCACGATATTCTGGATGCCGATCAGATGCGCCAGATAGCTGTGCCGCCGGGTCTGGGTCAGCACCCCCTTGCGCGCGTCGATCAGGATGACGGCAAGGTCGGCGGTCGAGGCGCCGGTCACCATGTTGCGGGTATATTGTTCGTGGCCGGGGGTGTCGGCGACGATGAACTTGCGCTTTTCGGTGGCGAAGAAGCGATAGGCGACGTCGATGGTGATGCCCTGTTCACGCTCGGCGGCGAGACCGTCGACCAGCAGGGCGAAGTCGATCTCGCCTCCTTGCGTGCCGACCTTCTTGCTGTCGGCTTCCAGCGCGGCCAGCTGATCCTCGAAGATCATCTTGCTGTCATAGAGCAGCCGGCCGATCAGCGTCGACTTGCCGTCGTCCACCGACCCGCAGGTGATGAAGCGCAGCATCGTCTTATGCTCATGCACTTTGAGATATTGGTCGATGTCCTGCGCGATCAGCGCGTCGGTCTTGTAAATGACATCCTGGTCCGACATCAGAAGTAACCCTCCTGCTTCTTCTTCTCCATCCCCGCGCCGCCGGCATCCTTGTCGATCGCGCGGCCCTGCCGCTCGCTCGTGGTGGTCAGCAGCGTCTCCTGGATTACGTCCGGCAATGTCTTCGCCTCGCTCTCGACCGCGCCGGTCAGCGGATAGCAGCCCAAGGTGCGGAAGCGGATCGAGCGCATCACCGGCTCCTCGCCCGGCTGTAACGGAAAGCGTTCGTCATCGACCATCAGCAACATGCCGTCGCGCTTCACGGTCGGGCGCTGGTCGGCGAAATAGAGCGGCACGATCGGCACGTCGTTCAAATGGATATATTGCCAGATGTCCAGCTCGGTCCAGTTGCTGATCGGGAACACCCGGATGCTCTCGCCCTTATTCTTGCGGGCGTTGTAGAGGTTCCACAGTTCGGGCCGCTGGTTCTTGGGGTCCCAGCCGTGCGACGCGGTGCGGAAGGAGAAGATGCGCTCCTTGGCCCGGCTCTTCTCCTCGTCCCGCCGCGCGCCGCCGAACGCCGCGTCGAAGCCATAGAGATTGAGCGCCTGCTTCAGGCCCTCCGTCTTCCACATGTCGGTGTGCAGCGCGCCATGATCGAACGGGTTGATCCCCCGCTCGGCCGCTTCGGGGTTCTGATAGACCAGCAACTCCATGCCGCTCTCCCGCGCCATCCGGTCGCGCAACTCGTACATCGCCTGAAACTTCCAGGTCGTGTCGACATGCAGCAGCGGAAAAGGCGGCGGCGAAGGATAAAAAGCCTTGCGCGCCAGATGCAGCATCACCGCCGAATCCTTGCCCACAGAGTAAAGCATCACAGGCTTCTCAGCCTCCGCCACAACCTCCCGCAATATGTGTATGCTCTCCGACTCCAAACGCTCGAGATGCGTGAGCGCCACTTGCGGCGACTTGGTCATGACGTTCCTGCCGATAGCAATTGATAGTGTCTGCTCGGTAGCAATATAAGCGCGGCAATTCATTTGCTGGATCAGCATGGAAAACGCCAAATGAATAGCGATCCCGTCATGCAGGTCGTGCGTTGATCGTCGGCCTTCCCAGAATGGATGGGTTGCGTATGATCGAGATCATCAAGGACGGGGATGCAGGAGAAAGTCGATATGCCGACGGAATCTTTCGAGGCTTCCGGTCCTGCGGATCGCGCAAGCCTGGATTTCCTATTTCCGCAGGAGTTCGAGACGTCGCTCGATGCCGCCGTCGCGGCGATGGGCGCGCGCTTTGAAGTGCGCCGTTTTTTCTGGCGGGAGCGTAGGGAGATCGCTTTCACGCCGCCGTGCAGCTATTTCGAGGTGACACGCTTTCCCTCCATGGGCCGTTACCTCGCTTCCGCAGCCGACTTTTGTGCCCAGGGAGAAGTGCGCTTCTATCCCTGGGCGCGGCCGTTCCAGATGCATTGGGAGGAGCGCGAACAGAGATCGCTTTTTTGTCGAATAGATGTCTGCGCGCTTACCGGATTGTCGATGGAACTGTCCGACCGACAACTGCGCGATACCATCGATATGCGCAATCCCCATGTCAGGGCGCTCTTGCTGCGGGCACAGCAGGAAATGATGGCGCCAGGGCTATGTTCGCAGCTCATCCTGGATTCGATCAGCATGGGATTGGCCGCCGAAATAGTGCAGCAATTCGGCCCGGAAACGCGATCGGACTTCTCCAGGGGTCCAGCGTTGGACCAGCGCTATCTGGCCAGCCTTGTCGCCCATATCCGAGAGCAGCCCGGCAAGGTCGAGATAGCGCAGCTAGCGATGGAAAGAGGGGTCAGCGTCCGGCACTATGAACGCCTGTTCCGCGCCGCGGCGGGCGAAAGTCCCGCGGCCTTTTGCCGTCGTCATATGCTGGCCCTGGCGAAGGACCTGCTGATGAACCGGTCGCTTCTGGTCAAGGAGATCGCCTATCGTTGCGGGTTCGCCAATACGGCAAGTTTTAGCGTGGCCTTTCGCCAGATGGAAGGCTGCTCGCCGCAGCAGTTCCGTGACCGGCTTTTGATTCACTGAGCGCCGATCGATGTGACCGCAATTTCCGACATCTGTTTTCGATAGGCGACATCCGCGCCACCCGCGCTTTGCATCTGTGTACGAACCGCTCATCCTGGCGAAAATGGTCGTAAGACCGGTTTGAGAGAGGATGGCAATGACATTTGGATTTCCGGACGCGGACGCGCTCCTAGCGCAATATCCGCTGCCCGATTATCTGCGCGACAATGTGCGGCCCGGGCTGAAGCAACTGCTCGCTTCGATGGCGGAAGACCGGGCGCTCAACGCGAATGGGCATGCCCGGGCGCTGCACATCATCGCCGACGACCTGTCCCGGCTGAAGGCGATCGCCGACGACCGGGCGCGCTATCCCGAAATCGCCGACGTCGAAATCCGGCAGCCGCTCTTCATCCTCGGCCTGCCCCGGTGCGGTACCAGTTTCCTGCACGCGCTGATGGAGGGTGACCCGCAGGTGCGCACGCCGCTGATGTGGGAAGTGGCCGAGCCATCGCCGCCGCCCGAAGCGGCTACCGCCGATACGGACCCGCGCATCGCCCGTTTCGACGAACATCTGCGCGCGCAACTGGGCGGGTGTGCCGACGAACTGCTCAAGGCCCATCCGCTGGGCGCCAGGATACCGCAGGAATGCGGGTCGTTCATGACGACCTCGTTTCAGAGCAGCAATCCCTGCATGTTCCAGCATCTTCCCCGCTTCTACGACTGGTTCAAGGGCATCGACGCGACCTTCCGCTACGATGTCCACAAGATGTGGCTTCAGCATCTGGGCTGGCGCCATCCCGGCCGGCATTGGGTGCTCAAGATACAGGAGCATATGTACAAGCTCCCGGCGCTGCGCAGCGTCTATCCCGATGCGCTCTTCATCCAGCCGCATCGCGACCCGACCACCGTCATCGCGTCCATCTCGCAACTGATCAGTGTCATCCGGGGGCCGTCCTACGACCGGCTCGACCTGCACGCACTGGGCGCCGAATTCCTGCAACTCTGGTGGGACGGGGTGAAATGCTGCATGGACTATCGCAAGGCGCATCCGGACCTGCCGATCTACGACATGCGCTACAAGGATCTGGTCGCGGACCCGGTCTCGACCATCCGGGCCGCCTATGATCATTTCGGCTGGGATTTCACGCCGGACTCGGAGGCCGGCATAGTGGGCTGGCTGCGGGAGAATCCGGCGGGCAAGCATGGGCCGCGCAGCTATACGCTGGCCGATTATGGCCTGACCGCCGACCAGGTGCGCGACCGGTTCGCGGAATATATCGAGACCTACCATGCCTATCTTTGAACCGTCGCAATGGCGCGCCTGGCTGGAGCGGATCGCCGGGGCGGAAGGCGTGCTGGACAGGCTGGCCGATCCCGGCGATCCGCAGGCCCGGGCGGAGGCGCATCGGCTGTTGTTCGCCATCCTGGCCACCGGCTATCAGACGGCCTTCTCCGATCCCGACCATCCCGATTTCGCGCCGTCGGTCAGCAGCATCCTCAACACGGTCGGGGTCAATCCCGACTTCATCTATGGCGCGGCGCGGATCGACGGCGGCGGCGTCTACAGGCTGTCCGGCACGCGCGGGGACGGGGTGTTCGTGTTCCTCGATCTGGTCGCGGGCGGCCTGGGACCGATGGAAGATCTGGGGCCTTCGGTGGGCATGATCGATCTGGATGCCTGCACATTGGGCCCGGACGGCAGCTTCGACATTCTGTTGGGCGGGGAGCGGCCGGAGGGTCATGCGGGCGACTGGTTCGCGCTCGACCCGCGCGCCGTCACCATCGGCCTGCGCCATGCCTATTATGACTGGGGCGCGGGGCGCGATCTGCGCATCGCGATCGAACGGGTCGACCGGCGCGTGGGCGGCGGCCCGGTGCCAGCAGCCGAGATCACCCACCGGCTCGACCGCCTGTCGGCCTTCGTCGAACGCTATGCGACATTTGCCCTGGGCTATGGCCAGCGGCAGCGGGCGCAGGGTTTCGTCAACAGGCTGGAATATGACGACTGGGCCGGTCGCGGCGGCGTGGCCGGGCAGCATTATTATCAGGGCATCTTCCGGCTGGAACCCGGCGAGGCGATGATCATCGATACGGCGGTGCCCGACCCGGTGCGCTACTGGAACGTGCAGCTCAACGATCCGCTTTGGAACACGATCGACTGGATCAACCATCAGAGCAGCCTCAACGCCGTGCAGGCGCGACTGGACAGTGACGGCCGCTTCCGCGCCGTCATCGCCCTGGACGATCCGGGCGTGCCCAACTGGCTCGATCCCGCCGGCCGCCGGGAAGGATCGTTGATGCTGCGCTGGACCGGCGCGAGTTCCGGGCCGGAACCGACGCTCAGGATCGTGCCGGCCTCAGAGCTTCGGTCGCATCTTCCCGACGACACGCCACTGGTCACGCCGGACGAGCGGGACGAGGTGATCCGTCACCGCCGGCGGGGCGCGCAATGGCGACGGCGCTGGTGACGGGATCGACCCCGTCGGGCGAAAGGATGGTCGCTACGCCCGCCCCGCTATGACGAACACAGGGCCCGGCATTTTCCCGGCCGCGTTTTGGGAAGGGGGGAGCGCATGGACTTTGCGGGCAAGGTCGTACTGGTCACCGGCGCCGGATCGGGGCTGGGCCGGGCTGCGAGCCTAGCGTTCGCGCGGGAAGGCGCGGCGCTGTGCCTGGTTGGGCGCAGGCGGGCGAAGCTGGAAGAGACCGGGCGTCTGATCCGCGATGCGGGCGGCCGATGTGTCGAACTGGCTTGCGACCTGGGCGAACCGCGCGGCTGCGTTAAGGTGATCGAAGGCGCGATGACGGCCTTCGGCAGGCTGGACGTGCTGTGCAATATCGCCGCCGACGTCATGTTCGACCGCCTGTCCGACATTCGGGAGGAGGAATGGCACCGGACCATCGCCTCCAACCTGTCCGGACCCTTTTTCCTCATGCAGGCGGCTATGCCGCACCTTATCGAGAGCAGGGGCAATATCGTCTGCGTCGCATCGACCGCCGGTTTCATGGGACAGGCCTATCTGGCGCCCTATGCCGCCTCCAAATTCGGACTGGTCGGTCTGACTCTGTCGCTCGCGATGGAGATGATGGACAGTCCCGTGCGGATCAACATCCTCTCGCCCGGCCCGATGCGGACGGAAATGACGCAGGGCATGGCCTTCCCCGATTTCGCCGATCCCCGGCTGCTCGCGCGCTATACGGGCCTGCGCCCGCCATGCCCGCCCGAGGATGTGGCCGAACCGCTCCTGTTCCTCGCGTCCGATCGCGCGCGCCATGTGCATGGCGCCTGCTGGGCGGTCGATGGCGGCATCACCGCCGGCTAGGCGGCTTCTCTATCGGCCGACGGGGTAGAAGACCGACTTCTGATTTTGATATTCGTGCAGCCAGTCGGGACCATATTCCCGTCCGACGCCGGACCGCTTGTAGCCGCCGATCGGCGCATAGGTCATGCGCCCCGTGCCGCCGTTGAGCATGACGCTGCCGGCGCGGATCTGCATCGCCATCTCATAGCCTTTGGCGGCGTCGGCGGTTTCGATGCCGCCGTTCAGGCCATAGCGGCTGTCGTTGGCGATGCGGATCGCCTCTTCGTCGGTATCGAAGCCGATGACGGTGCCGACCGGGCCGAACACCTCTTCCTGGGCGATCGTCATCCTGTTGTCGACATCGTCGAAGATGGTGATGTCGGTGAAGAAGCCCTTGTCGAGGCCCGCCGGACGCCCGCCACCATGCACGATCCGTGCGCCTTCGTCGCGGCCGATGGCGATCAGCCTTTCGACCTTTTCCCGCTGGGATTCGCGGATCAGCGGACCCATCGCCACGGTTGGATCGGCAGGATCGCCGATCCTGAACTGGCTGGCGATGGCGCAAGCGGTTTCGACGAAGGTCTTGCGGATGCTGTTATGGACGACGAGGCGCGTCAGCAGGGCGCAGCCCTGGCCCGCATTGACCGAAAGGACCGCGACCGCCATGCTGGCGGCGCGGGCGACGTCGGCGTCATGACGGACGATCAGCGCGGACTTGCCGCCCAGTTCCAGGTGCACGCGCTTCAACGTGGGCGCTGCCTGCGCCATGATCGCGGCGCCCACGCCTTCGGACCCGGTGAAGGTGACGAGGTCGACGCGCGGATCGCTGGTCAGGCTCGTGCCGACCTCCGGCCCGCCGGTGACGACATTCAGCACGCCCCTGGGCAGGCCGATTTCCTCGGCGATCTCGCCGAACAGCAGCGCGGAAAAAGGGGTGAAGGGCGACGGCTTCAAGACCAGCGTATTGCCGGCGAGCAGCGCGGGCACGATCTTCGCCAGATTGATGAGGAAGGGGAAATTATAGCCGGTGATGGCCGCGACGACGCCCACCGGTTCGCGCACCACGGTCGTCCCGCCGATCTTCTTGGGTCCGTCGGGGTTGAAGGGATCGGGGGTGATGTCGATCGGTAGGCGGACGCTGTCGTCGCGCGTCGAATGGTCGAGCGCGGCCAGCAGATGGTCGAGCGGATTGGCGACCTGCATACCGTGGGTGATGCCCTGCGAACAGCCGACTTCCGCGACGATCAGCGCCGCGATCTGCTGCCTGCGGGCATCCAGCGCGCCATGCATCCGGCGCAGGTAGGTTGCGCGTTCGGACATGGCCATGCGCGGCCAGATGCCCGTGTCGAACGCATCGCGCGCGGCGGCGATCGCGGCGTCCATTGTGGCGGCATTGCCGACGGGCGCGTGGCCGATCACCGCTTCGGTGGCGGGATTGATGATGGCGTCGCGTTCGCTGCCGCCATCGACCCAGACGCCATCGATGTAGAGCCTGTCGAGGGTGGTGAATGGCACGGTCATATCACAGGTTCCTGATCGGGCCGCAGGATCATGTCCGCGGCGTTGAGCGCGATGGCCATGGCCGGCGCATTGGTGTTGCCCGACACGATCGTCGGCATGATGGACGTGTCGACGACCCGCAGGCCGGTGACGCCGCGCACGCGAAGCTGCGGGTCGACGACGGAGGCGTCATCCGCGCCCATGCGGCACGTCCCGCAAATGTGGAAGGATGTGCCGCCAAGGGTAATCGCGTTGGCCAGAATATCCTCGTCCGCCTCTATGCCGACGGTCTTGCCCGTTTCCTCGACGATCCAGTCCTTGAGCGCGGGCTGTTGCGCGAGGCGCCGGAGCCAGCGGAACAGGGCGACGAAATGGCGTCGGTCGGCATCGGCGGCCAGATGATTGGCGTCGATAACCGGCGGCACGTCCGGATCGGCCGAACTGATCCGGACATGGCCCTGGCTGTCGGGCCGCATATAATAGGCGATGACGGTCATGCCGGGATAAGGATCGAGCGCCACCGCCCCCTTGTCGTCCGTGCGGAAGGAATAGAGGCCCATGCCAACCTGCGCATCCGGCCGGTCGAGCGTGGCATCGGTCTTGACGAAACCGCCCACTTCATGCGCTGCATGGGTCAGTGGGCCTTTCGATCCGAAAGCATAGCGCAAAGCCGACATGATGAGGCCCAGGCCGGACAGTTTCTGGTTCAGGCTGTTCCCCCGGACTCGGTAGTTGAAGCCCAGATAGCGATGTTCGCGAAGGTTGGCGCCGACGCCGGGCGCATCGACAACGATCGGAATGCCGAGCGATTCGAGCAGGGCACGGGGACCGATGCCGGACAATTGCAGCAACTTGGGGCTCTGCACCGCGCCTGCGGACAGGATGATCTCCCGCCGGGCGGCGACCTCATGCTCGCCATCCTTGTTGCGCAGCAGGATGCCGCTCGCCCGTTGCCCATCGAACAGGATACGCAGAGCGTCGGTCTGCGGCAAAACATCCAGATTCGGTCGGCCTCGCACAGGCTTCAGAAAAGCGCGGGAGGCGGAGAAGCGTTTGCCGCGATAGGTGGATGTCGGCTGATAGCCCATGCCGCCCTCGGTCACGGCCGGCATGTCGTTCATGTCGTCCACCCGTTGCGTCCCGGCCTGACCGGCGGCAATCAGGAAGGCTTCGCACAGCGGGTCGCCCGCAGGATGGACGCTGATCTTGAGTGGGCCGCCGATGCCTCGCCACGCCTTGGCGCCCAGCGCATGATCTTCCAGCGCGACGAAGTGCCGACCCATGGTCTGCCAGCCCCAGCCGGTGCAGCCCGCCGCTTCCCAGCCGTCATAATCGGCCGGTGCGCCGCGCACATAGACCATGCCGTTGACCGAACTGGACCCGCCCACCGCGCGGCCCTTCAGCCATATTTCCTGCGGTGCGTTGCCGCCGGGCGAGACGGCATAGTCCCAGACATGGGGATTGCCCGGCGCCAGCAGCTTGCCGATGCCGCGGGGCATGGCGATCAGCGGGCTGCTGTCGTCCGGTCCCGCCTCCACCAGCAGAACCGTGACATTGGGGTCGGCCGACAGCCGATTGGCCAATACGCAGCCGGAAGAGCCTGCTCCCACGATGATATAGTCATAGCTATCAGCCGGCATGGTCGCTCTTTTCTGGGGCATGGCGCGATGGAACAGCAATGGCTGTCTGCTTGACCTGTCGGCGGGCAGGGTGGTGCTGTCGACGATGGGCGTCAGCCGAATGCCAGAGGCAGGCCGGGTACGTCCCAATCGATGCATATGACCTTCCCGGAACTGCCCAACGTGACGAAGGCCACCCGCCCGTCCTTGCCGCCAAAGCAGATGTTGGTCGTGAGGAAATCCCCGGTCTCGATCTGCAGAGGCGTTCCCCCCTCGGGCGGGAAGATCAATATAGCGCCTTGGCCGGGCGAGGCGCAGCATATGCGACCGGAGCTGTCTACGGCCAGGCTGTCGAGAAATTGACCGGGCCCGGCCCGCCCGACGATGCTGTGTCCGTCCGGGGTCGGAGACGCCGTCGTGTCGATCACGCCGGGCGCCGACAATCGATAGCGCAGCAGATGCGCTTCATAGGTGAGTGCGACGTATAGGGTGCGTCCATCGGGCGAGAGGCCGACGCCGTTCGCCCCATCCAACGGTCCGGCAGCGCGCCGAATCTCCGACCCGTCGGCCTTGGCATAATAGAGCCCGCCACGCATGCGCGCCGCGCCGCGATCCCTGCCGAAATCGGTGAACCAGAAGCCGCCCGCTTCATCGAACACGAGATCGTTCGGTCCCCAGAAAGGAGTCGCGTCGGTGGAGGCGTACAGAGTTTCAAAAGCACCGCTGGCGGGATCGACGACCTGGATCGCGCCGGGGGGCGTGTCGAGAGGGGCCTCGATCGGCATAAGGCCGCCGTCGGGCAGGATCAGCTTGTCGAAGCCGCCATTGTTGCAGACATAGATTCGCCCGTCAGGCCCGATCGCCGCTCCGTTCGGGCCGCCGCCCAGATTGGCTATGGTGGAGCGCACGCCGTCCGGTCCCAAGCGCGACAGTCGTCCGCCCAGTACCTCGACCAATATCAGGCCTCCATCGGGCTGCGCGATCGGCCCTTCGGGCATCAACAGTCCGCTTGCAAAATGGGTCATCTCTTCCTCTCCCATGGGCCGTCAGCCTTTCCCGACCGTACGTCATCCGGTGGATATCGGCATGAACCGCCATCGGACCCTCCTTTCGAGAGGTAATTGAAGGCGCGGATTGGCGTCTTATCCGCCGCACACCCGATCCATCGGGGGAATGCGGAGGGGATGGCGACATAGTGCGCAGGCAGACCGGCATATTCAGCCGCCGCGAAAACGCGATCGACGGAAATTGGCACGCGGCGCGGGGCGACGGCCATCCATCCTCGATCCCATGAACAGGAAAGGCCGGCAACAGACCGGCTCTCAAAGACAAAGGTCATATCTGGCCATCAGGGAGAAGAAGAATGAAGACATCCGGTTTCATCCTGCCCTTGGGGCTGTTGCTGACGACGTCCCAGGTGGCTTTGGCGCAATCATCCCCCGCCGCGCCGCAAGAGGTGGACAGCAGCGACATCGTGGTGACGGCGCGCCGCACTGCCGAGAATATCCAGGAGACGCCGGTTTCTGTCGTGGCGTTCGGCGCGGATTCGCTGCGGCAGGCCAATATCCGCGATACGCAGGATCTGCTGATCAAGACGCCGGGCGTATTCCTGGCGGGTTCGGGCGGGCGCGAGAACAGCAATTTCTCCATTCGTGGCCAGTCCAAGGCGCTGGCCGGCAACAGCGCGCCCGGCGTCATCAGCTATTTCGCCGAAGTGCCGTCTCCTACGGTCGGGTCCAGCATTCCGACCTATGATCTCTCGTCCGTTCAAGTGCTCAAGGGGCCGCAGGGGACGCTGTTCGGCCGTAACACCACTGGCGGCGCGATCCTGTATTATCCGACGGCGCCGGACTATAAGCTGGGGGGATATGCCAAGGCGTCCTACGGCAATTACGACGCCCGGCTGCTGGAAGCCGCCGTAAATATACCGCTGATGTCCGACACGCTGGCCATCCGCATCGCCGGCCAGATCCAGAAGCGCGATGGCTGGACCAAGAATATCGGCATCGGCGGCGACCCCGACGACCTCAATTCGCAAGCGATCCGCGGGTCTATCCTGTTCGAGCCGAGCGCCGCGTTCCGCAACACGCTCATCGTCGATTATTACCATAATGATGCAGTCGGCGGCGCGTCGGTGTTGACGAATGTGCTGCCCGGTCCCAACGGGCTGACGGCGACGGGCACGGCGGCGGCGGCTCTGGCGCAACTGGCCTTGCAGCGCGCGCGCGGGCCGCGCGTGATCAATTCGGACGTCGACGCGTTTGAAAAGGTCAAGCGTTTTGGCATCACCAGCCGGACCGAGTTCGATCTGTCCGACGACATCACCTTCGTCAATATCTTCGGCTATCGGCGCACCAAGGTCGACTATTATTCCAGCGTGGATGGGCTGCCTACCTTGATCGCCGATGGCAGCGGCGCGATTCCTGCCGGGCTTCCGGTGACGATTGTGGGCGGGCGCCAGACATCCGACGTCCGGCAGATCAGCGACGAAGTGCAGTTGAAGGGGTCGGCGCTCGGCAATCGCCTAGACTGGCTGGTCGGCGCCTTCTATCTGGACAGCAAGCCGCTCGGGCCGTCTGGCACCTACATCCCCGTCTTCATCCTGCCCGGCATCACGGACGCGCGGTTCAACTACAGCTTCTACAGCGAAAAGAGCCGGGCGCTGTTCGGCAATGTCAATTATGAGATTGCGGACGGGCTGCACGTCAATCTGGGCGTGCGCCATACCTGGGACAAGATCGAGGCCTGCGTCGGCGGCGGCCTGAACAACCAGCCCGTCGTTTCGCCGGAAGAATGCGCGGACGGCGCGGCAACCATCCGCAATTCGAGCGTCAACAAGACCTCGTCCAAGGCGCTGACCTGGCAGGCAGGCGTCGACTGGAAGGCGTCGGATGCGATCTTCCTCTATGCGGTGACGCGCCGGGGCTATCGTGCGGGCGGGATCAACAGCCCGACGCTGGCCGGGCGGCTCACGCCCTTCCAGTCGTTCGCGCCGGAAAAGGTGACGGATGTAGAGGTCGGTATCCGCTCCGACTTCACCATGGGCGACGTCAAATTGCAGTTCAATGCGTCGCCCTTTGTCGGCTGGTACAATAATGTGCAGGTGCCCATTTCGGGCCTCAATACGCAGGCGAGTTGCAGTACGACTACGCCGGGCGGAACCAATCCGCCGAAATCACCGGACGGCGATTGCGACGCCAGCAATGATCCGAGCGGCGGGACGCTGCTGGTCAATGCGGGCAAGACCCGGGTCGCGGGTATCGACCTTTCGACCCGCATCCAGCCGACGTCGACATTGTCCTTCAACGCCGGTGCGACCTTCCTCGACCTCAAGTCGCGCTCGCTGACGGTGCCTGCCGATCTCCAATCCTATCTTGCAGCGCTCAAAGTGCCGTTCAATCTGGTCGCGAAGACGACGGTCACGGCCGGCGCGCGCTGGACGTTGCCGGTGCCGCCCTCGCTGGCGGAAACCGTGTTTAGCCTGGACTATTATCATTCCAGCAAGGTGCGCTCTTCCGACCAGGTGCTGCCCGCTTATGACCTGGTCAATGGACGGCTGGACCTGAATGGCGTCGGTGGCAGCAAGGCGGATGTCAGTTTCTTCGTACGTAATCTGTTCGACAAGAAATATCTGGCGTCGAGCAATGTCGGATCGGCGGCGCTCGGGATCTTCAGCGGATTCTACGGCGCGCCGCGCACCTATGGCGTGGAGGTCCGCTATCGGTTCGGCGACTGACAGCAAGAATGAGAGCGGTGCGTCGGTTCCCTCCCGTCGATGCGGCTAACCGGCCTGGGGATGGGGCGGTGACGCACCGATCGCAATGAATAGAAAAATGATAGGGAGGACTGTCGATGGCGCAGACCGAAGCCGATCAGGATCAGGCGGAAAGCCGCGAACAACTCAGCCGATGGCTTGAGGATGGGCTGGGTTGTTCCGAGGTCAAGCTCGAAAAGCAACGGCGCTGGCGTCCGGTATGGCGCGCTACGGCACAGCAAAATAGCGTGAAGCGTGATTTTCTGCTGAAGGGCGATCGCACCTGGCCGACCCATCCCTATCCGCTCGTGTATGAAATGCGCATGCAGCGCGCGCTGCATGAAAATGGCATTCCCATACCCGCCATATTGGGCATGTGCGACCAGCCCAACACCATCGTGATGGAATGGATAGAAGGCGGGCGGGATCCCGGCCTGGTCCAGCAGGCGATCGAAAGCGCGTCGGTCATGACCGACGATCGATGGGCCGCATCGCTGCGCTATATGGAGATATTGGCAGACATCCACCGCTTGCCAAGCCAGGCTTTCGTTGAAGGCGGAGCCCATTTGCCGCAGGGCGCGCGCGAGATCGCCCTGCATAATTTCGAACGCTTCCATGCCATGACGGCCGAGCAGGGCATCACCGATCCGCTGCTGGAATTTTGCGCACGCTGGCTGCGTCGCAACTATCCCCGACATCGGGAATCCATTTCCTTCGTCACGGGCGACTGCGGCCAGTTTCTTTCGGAGGGCGCCCAGGTCACCGGCATATTGGACGTGGAAATCGGTCATCTGGCGGATCCCATGCGCGATCTGGCCTGTTTCAGGGGCCGTCACCCGATCGAGAATATGGGCGACGTCGCCGCCCTGTTCCGCCATTATGAAACGGCGATCGGCGTGCCGCTCGATTTTGACGCGATCGCCTATCATACCGTGTCCTTCCTGGCCGAAGCCATTTACGGTCCCCTGTTTGGGGTGCACGAAAAGGGGCGCGGCGGCGACTGGGTCGAGGCAGCGGTACAAGTGTCGATGATAGGACGGCGATGCATGGAAGCTTTGGCCGAAATATTGGGCGTGTCCCTCGACGACATCGCGCTTCCGCTGCCCGCCGCGGCGGACCAGAATGATCTGGCACTTGATAAATTGCAGGCGGAGATCGAACGCCTGCCCGAAAGCGGCTCGCTACAGAACTGGCAACGCAATATCCTTGCCTCGATCCCTCACTATCTCCGCAACCAGTTGCGCTACCGCGATTGGCTGCGAGAAGAGGATGGCAAGGATATCGAGGCGCTACTGGGTACGGTCCATGTCGATGCCGCCGAGGGTGAAGCCGCATTGATGCGCTTCATCGAAAAGAGCGTGCCCGCCGACGACGCTGCCCTGACACGCTTCTTTCATCGACGGATGCTGCGGCAGTGCCTGGTGATCGCGGGTCCCGATGCGCCTGCCGATCATCTTGTTCTGGTGCCGATGGAGCCTTTGCTACGGGGGTAAAAGCGTGGGTCCCCGGGTCAGGATACCTATCCAACGATATGTGTCCTCCCCGCATGAAACGATAAAACTGGTGAGTATAAATGCCCGGAAACTGCAAAACAGGAGGGTGTTTAATATACTGCCTGATATCGTGATGATCTAGTTATTAAGATCGCATTTTTGGTACTGGTGATAAATATATCATGAATATACAGTATTTCTTCTATTAAAATCATAAAAAAAATAATATCGGAAATCATAATAACAAAATCAAATTCCGTTATTTAATAATATTAATAGTGGAGGGGATAAAATGATCAAAATATTTCGCGCAATCTTGCTGGCTGGCACGGCATTGGGTGTCGGTGGCGCAGGCGCAAGCCATGCGGCAGAAGCAGTCGAGCAAAGTGCGAGCAGTGATGACAATAGCGGTGTTCGCGATATCATCGTGACGGCTCGCCGCACGTCGGAAAATCTTCAGACTGTCCCCGTGGCGGTCACGGCGCTCGATCCGACCGCGCTGCTGGAACGGCAGATTGTCGAAGTGGCGGATGTGGGCCGCGCGGCGCCGGGTTTGTCGGTGCAATCCGGCGGCACCGGCAACGCATCGCTGATATATCTCGCCATCCGCGGCAATGCGCAAAATAGCCCCAATTCATTCTCCGATCCTGCCGTCGGCATTTATGTCGATGGCGTCTATTATGGGCGACCCATCGCCGGAAATCTCGGGCTCCTCGATCTGGCTTCGGTCGAGGTCTTGCGCGGAACCCAGGGAACCTTGTTCGGACGCAATACGACGGGTGGCGCTCTGAACATGACGACCGTGCAGCCGGACGGCAATTTCGGCGGCTAGGTCACGGGACGTATCGGCAACTATGAAAGCTGGTCGATCGAATCCGCGCTGACCCTGCCGATTTCGGGCGACGAATTGTCCCTGCGCTTGGCGGGGCGCTATGGCGAGAGGGGCAAGGGCTTTGGCGACAACCCCATAAGAGGGGTTGATGCGGCTCGTATCGATCACGACATCGCGGCCCGTGGCACGCTGAACTGGGAGCCGTCGGCGATCCCGATGACTGTATCCCTGTCGGCCGACTATGCCAATATCAAGGATACGTACAATAATGTCGCTCTGCGCGGTATCAATCCGACAGGACCGGCCTTGGCACTCTATTCCGGCCAATTCGACATTGCTAGCTTCCTCCAGAGCAAGAGCCGCTTCTATAGAACCTATAATGATCCCAACACGGGCAATGCCAATATCGATACGCCCTATAATTATAACAAGACATGGGGTGTCCGTGCGACCATCGAATATGATCTGGGCGACGTTAAGATCAAATCGATAACGGCCTATCGCGAGGCGGACACCGGGGATGGTACCGATCTTGACGGCACGCCTGCCAAGATCGCATCCTATGCGAGCGACTATTCACAAAAGCAGCGTAGCGAGGAACTGCAATTCTCCGGCAACCTCGGGAAATTGGAATTCATTTTCGGCGGTTTCTATTTCAAGGAAATGGGCGATGAGCAGTCCCAGTCGCTCGTCTTCCAGGATACCGATTTCGGCTTCAACCTTGCCCCGGCCAATACCAACCTGGCCACGTACAAATCGGAATCGAAGGCCTTGTTCGCGCAGGTCAACTACAGCCTGACCGAACGGTTGCGCGCGACCGGCGGCTTCCGCTATACCTGGGACAAGCGTTCGATCAACCGCATGGGTTATATCGGCGGAATTCCAGGTTTTTCTGGTTCGTTTCTCTCCAACGGCCAATTGGTCACACTGCCCGCTACGGGACTATGCGCCGTGGGGGCTAATGCGAATTTGGTCGCCCCCGGTCCCAATTGCGTTGATCCCGTCACTGCCAAATTTGATTATCCCGCCTGGCTCGCCAGCATCGACTATGAGTTGGGCGACGGCAAGCTCATCTATGCAAAGACGGGTGGCGCCGCACTGGCTGGCGGTCTCAATTCGCGCCCGACCCCGCCCGACGCCAGTTCCTTCGCGCCGGAAAAGGTGAAGGACGCCGAGATCGGCTTCAAGGGCGATTTCTTCGATCGTCATCTGCGGACCAATTTCGCGGGCTTCTATATTTGGCGGAACGGCGCCCAGAATGTCGTCAATGCGCTGGTTGGCGTCAATCTGACCCAGTTCGTTCAGAATGCAGGCGATGTGAAGGCTTATGGTGTCGAGTTTGAAGGCACGCTCATTCCGTGGCAGGGCATGGAATTAAGTGGCGCCTTGTCCTGGCTGAAGGCGAAATATGCTGCGGGATCATTCACTGCGGCGGGCCTGGGCGGCACGGTGGATCGGAGCGGCGAGGTCGTTCCGCGCGCGCCACGATGGACATGGAATATCGGCGCAACGCAGCGCTTCCCGGTGAAAGGGGGCGAAATCGCGCTACATGCCGACTATGCCTACACATCTGCTGTCTACCAAGACTATGCCACCGCGGATTTGACGACGCCAGCGTTCAACGACGGAGTCAACGACGCGGCGGAACGTGCGGCGGCGATCAGCTTCATCGATACGCAGAACAGCTTCAGTCGGATCAAGGCCTATGGTGTGTTGAACGGAAGCGTGAATTTCAAGCTCGACAGCGGAATGGAGTTCACCCTTTGGGGCCGCAACCTGACACAGGAGAAATATTACAACGCCATATTCAATGGGTATGGCACCTTCGGCACCGCGATCGGCTTTACCGCAGCGCCGCGTACATGGGGCGCAACGGTTTCCTATCGCTTCTGACATAGGGGATGGGTGAGGTGGCGTCGCCCACTTCACCCATTGGCCTGATACGGCCTGCGTGAAAGATCCTATCTTTCGTCAGGGGTTCCGTCGTTGATTTGCTGCATAACTGCCCGTTCAAGAGACGGGCAGTTATGTCGTATTTCAAGGTCGAGGGTCGAAAAATGGAAATCAGTCAATCGGTGGAGAGCGGCGACAAGGCTTTGATCATATTGCAGAGCCTAGTCTGCTATTTGCGCGAAAAGAACATTCTTTCACGATGCGATATCGAGGAATTGTGCGAGCGCGTCGAGGCGCGCGAAAAGGAATTTCCCTGCGATCAACACCAGGCTGCGGCAGCAGCGAAGGATATGCGCGACCTGGGCGAATATTGCGGGAAGCGATATGGCGGGAAACGGCGTCGCTGCCTGTAAGACACTGCTCGACAGGGTCATGATGGGGTGCTGCGTTACGCGATTTTGCCAAACGGCGGCCCGCAGACTGAAATAGCGGGCTGGGGGCTGCGATCATTGTCAATCGTCCGCTTTGCCTGTGTTTGTTGTGCAATATTCGGGGAATAGACGGGGGAGGCATAGGGGAAGGAATATGTCTCCTGCGCGACATCTGTCGTCCCGGCGATAGTCGTGGCGGGGGCATGGGATGCGCTGTTGGCATAGCCTTCGTCACAGTCGATAAAAATGAAATAGGATGAGTGATGCACAATCCGTCAATAGTGGATGCAGGTCCGCAACCGATGCCGGACGACGCATCGCTTTCTGCCGATGGGCGATCGTTGCTATCGTGGACGATTGTCGCGCTGTTTCTGCTCAACTGCCTCAACTATATTGATCGACTGCTCTTCTCGGTCGCCCAGGAAATGATCAAGGTCGATCTCCATCTCAGCGATTTTCAGCTCGGCCTGATTGGTGGACCCGCATTCGCCATACTCTACACGGTCTTCAGTTTCCCGATCGCGCGCGCGGCGGACCGCGGTCGCCGGGTGGGGATCATCGCCATTTCGCTGACATTGTGGAGCGCCATGACGGCCTTTTGCGGAATTGCAGCCAATTTCGTCCAGATGCTCGTCGGGCGAGCCGCCGTCAGCATTGGCGAAGCGGGATGCACGCCGGCCTCGCATTCGCTCATCTCCGACGCATTCCCCGCGCAACGTCGAACTACCGCCATCGCTATCTTCGGTCGCCGGCCCCTTCGGCGCCATCGTCGCAGCGGTGGGCGGGGGCGCTTTGATCGCCGCTTATGGTTGGCGCACGGCTTTCCTCATCTGCGGAATGGCCGGCATCGTCATGGCTCTGCTGTTCCGCGCCACCGTGCCGGAACCGCCGCGCAGCCAGCCCCGATCGCACCATGCCGCGTCTTTCATCGCCACCGTCCGCCAGTTGCTGGCCCGGCGCAGCTTTGCTCTGGTGGCCGTTGCGGGGGGCGTCGCCGGGATCGGCAGCTATGCCAATCAACAATATATGGTGTCCTTCCTCATGCGCGGGCACGGTCTGTCCCTGGCCAATGCGTCGGTGCTGATGGGGCTTGTGATCGGCGGCGTCGGCATCGTTTTCACGCTGTTGGGCGGCCCGATGATGGACCTGGGTGCGCGTCGCTACCCGCGGATCAAGGCTTGGCTGCCTTCCTTCGGCTTGCTCTGGTGCGGCGCGCTATATGCCGCCGCTTTTCAAATTCCGACAGTTGGCCTTGCGGTGGCGTTGATGGTGCTCGGATCCATGGGGCAGCATTTCTACATGCCAGCCATGTATGCGCACGGACAGGATGTGGCGCCGCCGCATATGCGCGCCATGGCCTCCGCCGTGATTATCGCTACCAGTTCCATATTGGGCTATGGATTGGGTCCGCCGCTGATCGGTCTTGCCAGCGACATATTGGGGGAAAGTGCCCGGGTGTCGGCAGGCCTCAGCCTGGCCGAATGCGCCAAGCGGGCCGTCGCGGCCTGTGAGGCGGCAAGCGCACAGGGGCTGCGCCTATCGCTCAGCCTGGGATCCTGCTTCTTCATCCTGGCCGCCGGCCTGTTTGCATTGGCAAGCCGATGGGTTGTCGCCGATGTGCATGATCATGATCGGCACTGACTTGCCATTCGCGATCTACAGGGAAATAATGGTCCTGCGCTTTAGGATCGAGCCAAGATTCGATCGATGGCGAGGAGGTTGAGGATGCGACTTGAAGCCGACCTTGGTCTGCCGCTCTGTGCCCCGCACACTGCGTCGCATTTCCATGTCGAACGGCGGTTCCATACGAACGGTATTTTCGCTGATATCCGTCACTTCGGATGGACCCAGAGCAGCCGATCGGTTTTTCGACCCGATTCCTACTATCTGGATTTTTCCATCGGCCCGCGCTGTCCCAGCGCTCGTTTCTTCAACAGCGAACGCCAACTGGCGGATCCGCCAGGCGATGTCGTCTTTCTGCCCAAGGGTGGCGCATTTGCGACCCTGAGCGAACCGGGTGAGCACAGCCTGCTGTGCCTGACATTTGAAAACGACCGGGCGATGCAATTATTCGAGGATGACAGCGTCGCCGATCTGGCGGCATGTCAGGATGTTCAGATCGGTCGGGTGCGCCAAGGCCTTGCCCGGCTGGTGGAGGAATTGCGCAATCCAGGCTTTGGACAGGATATATTGCTCGAAAGCATGGCACTGATGCTCGTCGTCGAACTATGCCGGCATTTTCGCCAAGCCCAATATGATGACCGCAGCGTACATGGACAGATGCCCGGCTGGCGCTTGCGTCGCATCAAGGATAAAATAGAGGCCGATCTGGCCGAAATGCTTTCGGTGGCCGATCTGGCCGCCGAAATCCGCACCAGCCCGCGTCACTTGATCCGGACTTTCCGGGCCACCACTGGCATCACCTTGACCGACTATATCGCCAGCCGCCGGATCGCGCGTGCGCAAGACCTGCTTGTCCGTGGCGAGGCGATGATCAAGGTGATCGCCGGCAATTGCGGCTTCCAAAGCGCTGCCGCTTTCTCGGCGGCGTTCCGGAAGGCGACCGGCATGACGCCGCGCGAATATCGCGAAGAGCGTGGTGCATCGCGCTGAACCAGTTCTGCGTTGG
The DNA here is from genome assembly GCF_002708645.1 of Sphingobium sp. IP1. Lineage (NCBI taxonomy): Bacteria > Pseudomonadati > Pseudomonadota > Alphaproteobacteria > Sphingomonadales > Sphingobiaceae > Sphingobium > Sphingobium sp. IP1. The sequence continues at coordinate 25,762 of NZ_NOIW01000036.1, read as the reverse complement.
ATGGCCGATCCGATATGATGTGAAGCATCGCGCTTCATGTCCGCCTGACGATGTTTGAGCGTTCCGGCTGTAGGCATCGGCATTGCGGGGAACGCCCCGCCGCCGCCACAATCCGTCCCATCAAGAAGGACGGATTTTCTTATGAGCAGCTATCTCGATCGACTGATCGCCGATCCCACCAGTTTCCACGACGCGCCCTATGCGCAGGCCTTCACGCTCAGTCGCGAGGAGATCGACCGGCTGCATCTGGAAGGCGCGCGCAAGCGCTTTGCCGAGTTGCGGCCCGGCCTGTCCGTGCTGGACAAGTTGGCGCGCGAGCAGGGCATCGACGCGATCGAGACGATCGACGATCTGGCGCCGCTGCTGTTTCCCCACACCGTCTATAAATCCTATCCGATCAGCTATCTGGAACGGAGCCGCTTCGACAAGCTGACCAAATGGCTCGCGGGCCTGACGACCAGCGACATTTCCCACGTCGATGCCAGCGGTATCGAGACGATCGACGACTGGGTCGACCTGCTCGACGCGCAAACCGACCTGACCGTCCAGCATACGTCCGGCACCACCGGCAAGCTGAGCTTCGTCCCTCGCAGCAAGAAGCAGTGGCGTGAAACCATCGTCCATTCGGGGGTCATCATCCGCGACTGGTGGCCGGACCGCGGTCCGGACATCGTGAAGGACGGGATGCCGATCATCATTCCGGGCTATCGCTACGGCGCTGCTGCGATGCAGCGCGGCAACGGCATCCAGGTCGACCTCTATGCCAAGGGCGAGGAAAACACCCTGTTCCTCTACCCCAACGCCCGGTTCAGCGCGGACATCGCCTCGCTGGGCGGTCGCCTGCGCGCGGCGGAGGCGCGGGGCGAGGCCGGCATGATCGACATTCCGCCGGTCCTGCTGGAACGGCGGGAGGCGCTGCTGGAACTGGAGCGCCGCCGGCCCGACGACCTCAAGCATTTCTTCAGCGAGGCGCAGCGGCGCTTCGGTGGACGCGACGTCTATGTGACGGCGATGTGGGCCATCCTCTACGACTGGGCGGAGGAGGGGCTGAAACGCGGCCTCAAGAACGTCTTCGGCAAGGGCAGCGTGCTGCTGACCGGGGGCGGCAAGAAGGGCAAGGAACTACCCGACGACTGGCGCGAGCGCGTGATCGAATTTCTGGGTTTCGACACCATCTATGAAATGTACGCCACATCAGAGCAGATGGGTCTGTCGATGATGTGCGAGCATGGCCATTATCACGTCCCACCCATCCAGATCCCGTTCCTGCTCGATCCGGCGACCGGAAAGCCCCTGCCGCGCAAGGATGGCCTGACCGGCCGCTATGCCTCGTTCGACCTGATGCCCAACACCTATTGGGCCGGGCTGGTGACGGGGGACGAGATCACGCTGGCCGGCTGGGAAAAGCCCTGCGCCTGCGGTCGCACCGGGCCGTACGTCATTCCGCCGGTGCGCCGCTACAGCGAGCAGGAAGGCGGCGATGACCGCATCGTGTGTGCCGGCGCCCCCGAAGCGCATGACCGCGCCCTCGAATTTCTTGCCGAACTGTCGATGTGAGTAGAACCATGACCGATCCATTCCGCGTGCCCCTGATCATCCGGGGCCAGATTATCGATGATGCCGAGGTCGACTATGGCGGCCGCCGGGGCGGCGTTAGTTTCTCTGCGCCCGACATTGCCAAACATGTGGCGCGCCTGCCGCTGCGCACCCCTTCGGCCATGGCCGACCTCTATGCGCTGAGCTTTGACGAGATACTCGATTTCCTCGTCGCCCTGGGTCAGCGGCTCGATTTCGGTCAGAACCGGCATTTGCAGGAAGCGTTTCGCCTGTCCTGCCAGACCTCCGGCCTGTCCGAGAGCATATTGCGCGTCCATTTCCAGCATATCGGCGCGGCCTTCGATCGCACCGAAATGCGCCGGATGATGGAACGCTCCTGCGGCGTCGATTATCTGGAAGGCTGGGTCGATCAGGGGGCCGGCAGATTTCCGGGCCTGACCGCCCGCACCCGCGCCTTCGGCGCGCGGACGGTCCATGTCATCGCCGGAAATGCGCCCATCGTGTCGATCCTGACGGTGATCCGCAATGCGCTGACCCGGTCGGACGCGATCATCAAGTTGCCGTCCAACGATCCGCTGACGGCCGCTGCGCTGGTGCGAACCATGGTCGAGATGGACCCCGACCATCCGCTGTCGAAACATGTCTCCGTCGCCTATTGGAAGGGCGGCGACGATCAGGTGGAATCGGCGATCTACGATCCGCGCGGAGTCGAAAAGATCGTCGCCTGGGGCGGGTTCGATTCGGTCAAGCATATCACCCGCTATCTGCAACCAGGGATCGACCTTATTACTCAGGATCCCAAGCTGTCGGGAACGATCATCGGTCGCGAGGCCTTCGCCGATGACGCGACGCTGGGGCAGGTGGCGCGCCGTCTGGCGCTCGACATCGGCGCGCAGAATCAGGAAGGCTGCGTGTCCGCGCGCGTCATCTATGTCGAATGCGGCACGGACGACGTCGGGCTGGAGCGGGCCAACCGATTGGGGCAGATGACCTTCGACGCGCTCCAACGCCTGCCCGATCATCTGAGCACGCCGCACAAGGCTTTCGACGGCGCGCTCAAGGCCGAGATCGACGGCATCCGTCTCAATGACGAGGATTATCGCATCTTTGGCGGCCGCGCCAACGAAGGCGCGGTCATCGTCAGCCAGGAAGAATATCCGGTCGATTTCTCCCGCACGCTCGCCTGCCGGGTGGGCAATATCGTGCCGATCGACAGCCGGGAAACGGCCGTCAGCGCGGTCAACGCCTATACCCAGACGATCGGCATCTTTCCCGAAAGCCTCAAGGACGAGCTGCGCGACCGCCTCGCCTTCCAAGGCGCGCAGCGGATCGTGTCGCTGGGCGGCGCTGCGACGATGCAGCATAATATGGAACGGCAGGACGCGATCGAACCGGTCCGCCGCATGCTGAAATGGGTGACGGAAGAACAGGCATCGGGCGAGATGCTGGCCGCGCTCGCAGGCTGAAGGGGAGCCGAGGACATGGTGGAAGCTGATCTGGTGATCCGGGGCGGAACGATCGTCGACGGATGCGGCGGCGATCCGTTCGAGGCGGATATCGCCGTCGTGGATGGCAGGATCGCGGCGATCGGTGCCGATTTCGGACGGGGCCGCGAGGAGATCGATGCCCGCGACCTGCTCGTCACGCCCGGCTTCGTCGATGTCCATACCCATTATGACGGGCAGGTCACCTGGTCTGACAGTCTGGTGCCGTCCGCCGACCACGGCGTCACCACCGTCGTCATCGGCAATTGCGGGGTCGGCTTCGCCCCGTGCCGGCCGGAGGACCGCGAGGCGCTGGTCAATGTCATGGAGGGGGTGGAGGACATTCCCGAAGCGGTGATGGCCAAGGGGCTGCCCTGTTGGGGTGGACGGCTCCCAACGGCATCGCAATGTGCCAGAGTGAGTGCGTTGCAAGACTCAATCAAGGGAGCCGCCCGTGGAGCAAATTACCCGCATAGGCATGGATACGTCAAAGAACGTTTTTCAACTGCATGGCGTCGATGCAGCGGAGAAGGCAGTGCTGCGCAAGAAGTTGACGCGCCGGGAAATGGTTCGGTTTTTCGAAAAGCTGCCACCCACCGTCGTCGCTATCGAGGCATGCGGCAGTTCACATCATTGGGCTCGTCTTCTCGGATCGCTCGGGCATGACGTAAGGTTGATCGCGCCGCAATTAGCGAAGCCCTACGTCAAGCGCGGCAAGAACGACGCGGCGGATGCCGAAGCTCTCTGCGAAGCGGTGAGCCGCCCAACAATGCGCTTCGTTCCAGTAAAGACTGCAGAACAACAGGCGGCGCTCATGTTGGTCGGGGTGCGCGAAAGGCTCATCCAGAAGCGCACCCAGCTCGTCAACGCTATACGAGGTTATGGCGCGGAGTTCGGCATCACTGCGGCGACGGGTGCATGTCGCGTCGTACCGCTTCTCGAGCGCATCGCGGCAGATGAAACGATACCCGAATTAGCGCGCGAACTTTTTGCCCTGCAGGGAAAGGAATATGCGCAGCTCCAGTGCGAGATCGAACGGATCGACGCGAAGCTGATGGAATGGCATCGCAACGACGAATGTAGTCAGCGACTGGCCAAAATTCCCGGCGTTGGGCCTATCGGCGCGACCTTGCTCATGATGAAAACGCCCGATCCGCATCTATTCAAATCCGGTCGGGATTTTGCGGCATGGATGGGCCTGACCCCTAAAGATCACTCGACCGCCGGCAAGACAAGACACGGCGTTATCACTCGCGCTGGTGATGAGCTTCTCAGAAGCACGCTCGTGGTCGGAGCTACCGCAGTCGTTCAGCACGCCCGCAATGGGCGAGGTAGGAATCTCACACCATGGCTTATCGGCTTGATTGGACGAAAATCACCTAAGCTCGTTGCGGTTGCCGTTGCTAACAAAGCCGCACGTGTCGCGTGGAAACTCATGGTGAGCGGCGAGCGATACCAATGCGTCGCGCCGCCCGCCCTTACTGCGGTAGCAGCATAAGAATTAGCCAGGAGCGATGAGCAGAATATCAATGCTATCGTACTGAGCTGATCCGTGATCTTGCATGAAGAGAGCAGATGGTGCGATCGATCGATCCGAGGCGTGTGACACTCCGTCAGTTCCAGTGGCCATCACAGGCCGCTGCCGTGTTGGGAACACACACCGCGGAAACCATCTTGGCCAGCGGTCACGTGCGACCGCACCGAAAGGCCGGACATATGGAAGCAAGCGATCCGATCAAATTTTCCGTTCAGCCCTTGCAAGAGGGAGCCGTCCACATATGGAACTGGGAGAGCTTCCCCGACTATCTGAAATCCCTGGAGGCGCGCGCCTGGGACGCCGATGTCGGCGCCTATATTCCCCATTCGCCCCTGCGCGTCTATGCGATGGGCCAGCGCGGGCTGGACCGTGAGCCGGCCACCGCGGCCGATGTCGCGCGGATGGCGCAACTGGTAGCGGAGGGGATGGCGGCCGGCGCGCTCGGTTTCGCGACGTCGCGATCGCTGGTGCACCGGCGCGGTGACGGCGCGTTCATCCCTTCCTTCCAGGCAGATAGCGACGAACTGGTGGCGATCGCCCGATCGGTCGGGGATGCGGGGCGCGGCGTGCTGCAGATGATCCCCAATCTCGATACCGCCGACTGGGCCAGCGATCTTGACCTGATGAAGCGCATGACCAGCGCCTCGGGGCGTCCGCTGACCTATTCGCTGGCCCAATGGTCGACCGATCCGCAGGGCTGGCGACGGACCATGGATGCGCTGGCCGAGCATAATCGCAGCGGTGCGGGGCCGGTGCTGGCGCAGGTGTTCCCCCGGCCGATGGGCGCGATGTGCGGCCTGTCTACATCGGCCAACGCGTTCAGCCATTGTGCGAGTTATCGCGCGATCGCCGACAGGCCGTTGGCGGAAAAGGTCGCCATCATGCGCGATCCCGCTTTCCGCGCGCGACTGATCGCGGAGGAGCCGGACGAGACGCCGACGCCGCTGCATCGCTTGCTGCGCGCCTGGGACAATATCTATCCACTCGGCACCGAGCCGGACTATGAACCGTCACCAGACCAGAGCATCGCCGCGCTGGCCGCGCAGCGGGGCGTCAGTCCGGTCGAGCTGGTCTATGACCTGATGCTGGAGCAGGACGGACATGCGCTGATCCTGATGCCCTTTTCCAACTATGCGGAAAAGTCGCTCGATCCTGCCCTGGCCATGATGCGCGATCCCTACAGCATCGTGGGACTGGGTGACGGGGGCGCGCATTATGGCATCATCTGCGATGCCAGCTATCCGACGACGATGCTGGCCTACTGGACCCGCGATCGCGTCGGCGAGCAGTTGACGATCCCGGCGGCGGTCAAGGCGCTGAGCGCCGACAATGCCGACTTCCTGGGACTGCGCGACCGTGGGCGGCTGAAACCGGGGCTGAAGGCCGACATCAACCTGATCGATCATGGCGCGCTGCGCCTGCATGCCCCCTATGTCGTGCACGACCTGCCGGGCGGCGGGCGTCGCCTGGCGCAGCCCGCCGCCGGCTATCGCGCCACGATGGTCAGCGGGATCATCACCCGGCGGGACGGCGCCGACACCGGCGCGCGTCCCGGAAGGCTGGTCCGCGCCGCCTGATCAGGCGCGCGGCCGGATGTTCATGCCGCCCGTCAATCCATGGCGGATGAAGGGCGAGGCAAGGAAATCATGTGGGAAGCCGAGCGGGGTCCGGCTCACCGCATCCAGCTGTTCCAGCTGTGCGGGCTCCAGCGTGACGCCGAGTGCCGCGACATTGTCCGTATATTGCCGCATTGTCCGCGCGCCTACCAGCGGCGATATGACCGCCGGATTGGCCAAGGTCCAGGCGATCGCTACTTGCGCCGAGGTGACGCCCATCTCGTCGGCGACGGCCTTCACCGCATCCGCGATGGTCACAACGCGCGCATCGACGCGGCCCCCCGCTTCGAGCAGGAAGCCGCGACCACCCGTTTCGCCCGCATGCGCGCTGCCGCCCGTCGCATATTTGCCCGACAACATGCCGCTCGCCAGCGGCGACCAGGGCATGACGCCGATACCCAGCGCCTTGGCGGCGGGGATAAGGTCACGCTCGGCCGTGCGCTCCACCAGATTATATTCGGATTGCAAAGCCACCAACTGGCTCCAGCCACGCAATTCCGCCATGGTCTGCAACCGGGCCATCTGCCAGGCGGGGGTGTCCGACAGGCCCAAGTAAAGGATTTTGCCCTGCGTCACGAGGTCGTCGAACGCGCGCAATATCTCGTCTGCGGGCGTGGTGTCGTCCCAGACATGGAGGAAGAACAGGTCGATCCGGTCCGTCTTCAGCCGCTTGAGGCTCGTTTCCACCGTCTGCATCATGGCGCGGCGGCTGTTGCCGGCGGCATTGGGATCGCCGACCGAATGGGTCAGCGAATATTTGGTGGAAAGGACCAGCCGTTCGCGCTTCGCCTCTGCAAACTTGCCCGTCAATATCTCCGACGCGCCGTCGGCATAATAGCCCGCCGTGTCGATGAAGTTGCCGCCCTGGTCGATATAGCTGTCGAAAATCCGGCGGGATTCCTCTTCGCCCGCGCCCCATTCCTCGCCAAAGGTCATGGTGCCCAGCGCCAGCGGCGAAACACGCAGGCCCGAGCGGCCGAGCAGGCGATAGCTGTCGAGCGACAGCGGCTGAGTGGTCGTCTGTATCATGATCTGATTCAATCTTTCGCTGCTTCCGTGACGACCCAGTGCATCATCTTGTGCACTGGCCATCCCCCATCGTGCGGCAGGCCGCCGAATTTTCCGGTATTGATGTTGCCGAGACCGACGATGCGCTGGGCGCCCGCCGAGGACAGCCCGTCGCGCACTTCGGCAATGCGGAAGGGGGGATAGACGCCGACCGACTGGGTCGCGACGGTAACATGCTGGATCGCATCGGACAGCCGGTCCACTGCGACGACGTTGACGAGTTTGCCGCCCGGATTGAACGACACCGGTTCGCTGGAGCGGATGACCATGCCCCGGCCATCGGGATGTCCGAACAGGCGGTAGATGGGCTCCAGATTGCCCAGCATGTCCAGTTCGTCGATCAGCATGGCGGGCGGCAGCGGGCCGTCGGGGCCGGCGCCATAGCGGATGTCCTGGCCCATCGCCTCCACCAGCGCTTCGCAATAGCGGTCGACCTCTTCGTCCGATCCCTCGATGAACTGGAAGCGGGCGCAACTGCACGCATCCTGGTTGAAGGCGATGATATCGGCCGCGCTCCTCTCGGCGATGGTCGCGAGGGGCACGCCGTCGAACGCTTCGCGACCGATCAGCGAGATGGACACCTTGGGATCGAAGGACATGATCTCGAAGCCCGGCGCAGCATATTGCATGGCGTGGCGCACCGCCGCCTCGCCGCCCCAGACGGCGAGCTTGTCGAAATATTGCGAGCGCAGGATGTGATTTTCGATGCTGACATCGCCGCCGCGCCAGTAGGCGGCGGAGAAGGAGCGCGTCACAGGATGGTTGGGACCGACATCCGCCATCGTCCGCAGCAGGGCGGTAGCGGTGAACATGTCGTTGGACGGCATTTTCAGCAGATGGACGCCCTTGCTGATCGCCCCTCGAACGATTGTGACCGGGGGCACGATCGGGGCGTTGCCCGCCAGAACATGCACCATGCGCGGCGGGAAGGCGCGGATGTCGAAGGCCGTGCCCTGAATGTCGCGCCGCGCCCAGCCATCCAGGAAGTCGAGCGATCCCAGCGACTGTTCGGCTTCCGCCTCGACCGCGTCGCGGGTGAAGAACCAGGCGATGTCGCGATAGCAATTCTCCAGGATGCGCGCGCCCAGGCTGTTGCAGCGCAGATTATAGGCCGCTGCTTCCTGGAGATAGATGTTCCGGTCGAAATCGAGCGCCTTGCCGACTTCGACGAGAAAATCCACGATCTCCGCAAGCGGCGTGTCGAAGGCGGGACCAGGCTGGCTTCGCGGCCAGATCAACGAGTCCAGATCGATCGACGGGTTCATGACCGTCGAGCCGCTGGCCCGCGAACGATGCTCGACGGCGCCGTCGAGCTGGACCACGCCCTTGATCACATGGGGAACGAGCAGCCGGTCATTATCGGCGATGATTTCATGCAGCATGTCTGCCTCCTGTCGTTCAGGCCGCGACCGGCTGAGGTGCGGTGATCGATCCGCGCACATAGGAATCGATCGATCCGGCGCAGCTCAGCTTGTCCTCGCCCTCCTCCAGATCGGCGTAACGGGCGATCGCATGGACGATCGGCGTCTTCACGCCTTCCAGGCCGGAGCCGAACTCCACCTGTACCTTGTCGCCGGAGATGATGCCGCCCCAGCGGCCGTCGGCCAATATGTCGAAAAATGCCATCCGGCCTTCGACCCGGCCGATATCCCTGGTCGTGCCCAGCAGCTTTTCGCCCGGCTTGTCGAGGATGAGGGGAATGATCCATGGCGGCACCGCATAGGATTCGGTCGGCTGGATCTTGGCGCAGAAGCCGCTCATTTCGACCATGGCATAGGAACTGGTGATGCGGTCCGGCGTGATGCCGAAAAAGCCCATAATCTGTTCCCTATAGTCGGCAGGGACAGCCGCCCCCTTGGTGCCGCCGCCAAAGCTCATCAGCGTTTCGGGATGGAAATCGCCGTCCTTGATCCCGCGCGCGCGCAGCGCCTGCACGATCTGCCAGGCGACGCCATACATGACGCCGATATAGAGCGGGCGATCCCGGCGGCTGACGAGCAGGTCCATCCAGGCGTCGAACTCGCCGACCCGCGTTTGCTGGCGCGCCTCGACCTCCGCCTCATAGGCGGCGATCTCGCCGGGACCGACCTTGCCGGCCGCCAGCAGGCGGCGCAACTGGGCGGGGCGCATGGCGTCGAAGGCGCGCATCGGATAGTCGCTCAGGCGATGAAATTCGCCCGGCGCAGCCCAGCGCGGGAAATGGACGTTGCAGAAGTCGATCATCTTGTGGGTGCCGCGCGGCGGCATCATGGTGAAAACCGAACGGCCATGATCGGGCACATAGGCCGGCGTCGACAGGTCGGCGGCCGCCAGACAGGCGGCCACCGACAGGTCGCGGTCCTGCGTCGACTGGTTGAGGAAGGAGGATTTGCCCGACGTCCCGCTCGACGCGAATACATGGTGGCCCGCCGCCCTGGCGCGATCCAGCCATTCGTCGATGTCGCGCACCTCCGCAACGTCGATATTGTCGGTCGGATGGCTGCTCAGCGTGCCGAGCCACATGTTCATATGCTTCCACTGGCCGTTGTCGACGAACGCCTCGGGATAGCTCTTATAATTGGTGTGAGCGAACAGGAGCGGGACGAGGTCGGCCAGGCTGTCGATGTTGTCGATACCGGCTTCTTTCGCCCGCTTGTCGAGAACCCTGATCTGCTGGCGGCGCTCCGAGAAGCGCTCGCGCGCCGCTTCCAGTTGCAATTCGGCCAGATTGTCCGGGGCGTTCCGGAAAGGATCGGGCGATCTGGCAAGGGCGATCAATTCGTCGACGGCGCTCATCAATGAAAACTCCTCTCAGCTTTGCCGGTGAGTATAGGCAACGCCCGATATTTGGCCGCTCGATTCACTGTTATGGGGAGGACATACTATTCTCAGCATGACCTTTCAGACCGATGGCGTGACGATCCCTGCCAAAATCAGTCTGCTATCTTTCGGCAGGGCAGAAGGCCGATTGCCCGCGCCATGATGTTCGCACAACTCAGGAGCAGGGGATGACATGCCCGGTCCACTGGACGAAGCATTGGCGTTTTTTCAGGAAAGCAGCGGGTCGCGCGAAGACATGCTGTCCGCCATGGAGCGCCGGTTTACGGCGGAGACGCACTGGGAAAATGTCGGCGTAGCGACGACCGTCGGGATCGATCAGGCAAGGGCGTTCGTCGAGGCGTTTCTGGGCCGGATTAACTTCGAACGCTGCGCAGTCGTGATCCATCATGCGGCGGCTGCGGGCAATGTCGTGCTGACCGAGCGCAGCGATATTTTCTACGGGTCGGACGGGCAGGAAATGCTGTCGCTGCGGCTGATGGGCGCGCTGGAAATGGACGGGCCCCATATCGTCGCCTGGCGCGACTATTTCGACACAAGCGGCTTTTGAAGGGGGACATCATGACCGATCGCAAGGCCGTCTGGGCGCAGATCGTTCCGATGCCGGGCGCCGATCTGTCTGCGCTGGCGCAGGGCTATGAGGCGGCCGGCGTCGAAGGGGTGTGGGCGCCGCAGATGTTCGGCGCGCCCTTCACGACGCTGGCCGCCGTCGCGACCGCCACGCAGCGCCTCAAGCTGGGGACCGGCATCGCGCTGGCGTTCGTGCGCAGCCCGCTGGAAACCGCGTGCAGCGCCATCGACCTCGACCTCATCAGCAGCGGCCGGGTGGTGCTGGGGCTGGGATCGAGCGCGCAGAGCCAGATCGAGGGATCGTTCGGCAGCGCCTATGGCAAGCCGCTCGCCCATATGCGCGAGATCGTGGGCATGATCCGCGCGATCGTCGCGCGCGGGCACACGGGCGAGTTGACCGAACTGGCGGGCGACTATCACCGGCTCGACCTGTCGCACTTCCGCCTGCTGCACAAGCCGGTGCGCGGCGACATTCCCATCGTCTTGCCGGCGGTGTTCCAGAAGGCCTGCGCGCAGGCGGCGGAAATCGCCGACGGCCTGCTCGGGCACCCGCTGTGGAACGATGCCTGGATCGAGCGTGAAGTGGCTGCCCATGTGAAGGCAGGGCTGGATCGTGCCGGCCGGGCCCGCAAGGATTTCTCGCTCAACATTTCGATCTTCACGGCGATCTCCGACGACAGGCATGAAGCGATCGAGGATTGTCGGGGGACCGTCGCCTACTACAGCCAGTCGCCCCAATATCTGCGCTATTTCGAGGAAATCGGTTTCGGGCGCGAGGCCTCGGCGATCCAGGCCGCCTTCGCGCAGGGCGACATGGCCGGCATGGCGGCGGCCTGCACCGACGAGATGGTGGAGAGCATCGCCGTGGTGGGTACGGCAGACCAGGTGCGCAGCCGGGTCGCACGGCGCGCCGCCCTAGCCGACGCGATCACACCTGTGATCCCACATTATGGCCTGTCGCCCGAAAAGAGCGCGATCTACACGCAGCGCATCGCGGAGACGTTCTATGGCTGATCCCACTGCTGTCGCGGCCATGGCGGGGGACGGGCTCTACAACCGGCATTCGGGCCTGCAACAGGCCAATCTGCAATCCGCGCTTCCCCTGCTGGAGGCGGCGGCGCGGGCCATTGGCGATGCCTCTGCCGGTCCTGTCACCATCGTCGACTATGGCGCGTCGCAGGGGCGCAATTCGATGGCGCCCATGGCGACGGCCATCGATCTGGTGCGCGCGGATGACGCCCAGCTGCCGGTGCAGGTCGTGCATACAGACCTGCCCTCCAACGACTTCACCTCGCTGTTCGGCCTGCTGGACCAGGATCCGGTCAGCTATCTGAACGGCCGGCAGAATGTTTTTCCATCCGCTATCGGTCGATCCTATTTCGATGCGATCCTGCCGCCTGGCAGCGTCGATCTGGGCTGGTCGTCCAACGCGCTGCACTGGATGAGCCGCAATCCGATCGACGTCGCGGATCATGGCTGGGGGATCTTCAGCCGCTCGGCGCAGGCACGGGCCGCCGTCGAGACGGTGCTGGCGGAGGACTGGCTGGCCTTCCTGAAGGCGCGCGCCGTCGAATTGCGGCCGGGCGGGCGCCTGATCTGCCAGTTCATGGGTCGGGGCCCCGACAGCCACGGGTTCGAATGGATGGCCGGAAATTTCTGGCAATCGATCGTCGACATGGAAAAGAAAGGACTGCTCAGCGCTAACGAGACGCTCAGGATGACGGCGCCCTCGGCGGGGCGTTCGACCGATCAGATACGCGCGCCTTTCGATGCCGAGTTGGTGCCCGAACTGGAACTGGAGCATCTCGCCGCGATCCCGTCCCCCGATCCCTATTGGGACGCCTATCAGCGGAGCGGCGATGCGGCCGAACTGGGCCGACAATGGGCGACAATGATGGGCGCGGCCAACGGCCCCAACTTCCTGGCACGGGTCGATGCGTCCCGGGACCGGGACGCCTTGCTGGCCAGTCTGGTGCAGCGGGTGGCGAACCGGGTCGAGGCCGATCCGCAGCGCAGCCATGCCTTCATCCTGATCCTGTCGATCCGGAAATGTGATCTGCGCTGATCCCAGCGCACGGCAGCAGCCGGTCATGCGCAAAATGCGAAAGGAAACAATATGACCCGCCTGGCCGACAAGATCTGCATCATCACCGGCAGCGGGAGCGGCATCGGACGCGCCAGCGCGCTGATGTTTGCGCGGGAAGGGGCGACGGTAATCGTCGCGGACATCCGCGCCGAAGCCTCCGAGGCGACCGCGCAGGCCATTGTCGACGCCGGCGGATCGGCGCGTGCGATGACCGTCGATGTCGGCGAACAGGCCGATCTGGAGAAGATGGTCAGCCAGACGTTCGCCGACTTCGGTCGCATCGACGTGCTGTTCAACAATGCCCTGTACGTCAATCAGGAGCATGCCCTGCGCGACATGGATTTCCTGGCCTTCGACCCGGACATCTTCCTCGCCAATCTGAGGGTGAATGTGCTGGGCGCGGTCCTGGCGAGCAAGCTTGCCATTCCGCATATGCTGGAGCGTGGCGCGGGGTCGATCATCTCCACCTCGTCCGGCAGCTCCATGGGCGGGGATATCACCGCCTACAGCTATGGATCGTCCAAGGCCGCGCTCAACTGGTTCGTACAGGCGATCGCCGCCACCTATGGCAAACGAGGCATCCGCAGCAATGCGATCCTGCCCGGCCCCACGCAGACGCCCGCCAAACTGCAATGGTCGACGCCCGAAATGGACCGGCTGTTCCTGGAGGTGCTCAACACCCCCTTCATCGGCGAGCCGGAAGACATTGCCGCCATGGCGCTGTTTCTCGCGTCCGACGAGTCCCGCTACGTCAACGGCATGCTCTATCCGGTCGATGGCGGGCAGAGCTGCACCGTGCCGTTCATCAGCGTCACGCGGGCCCTGTCCCCCGGATGAATGGCAAAATCAGGCAGGACGAAAAACAGGAAGAGGAGAGGATGATGGGCATCGAACTGGAACGGAAGGTGCGGGAATTTTGCGATGCCTGGGGCGACGGCAGCGATGCCAGCAGGCCCGATGTCGAAAAGATCCTGTCGATGATGGCGGAGGATGCCGAATGGCAGCTCTGGGTTCCCGGCGGTCCCGTCGTGAAGGGCAAGACGGCATTGCGCGAAGAAATTCAGCGGCAGATGGCCTTCGCCACCAACAACAAGTGCAACGAGGTGAATATCCTCTCCAACGACCGGATGGTGATGCAGGAACGGTCCGACACCGCCATCATCATGGGACGGCCCTGTCCGCACCAGATGGTCGCCATCTACGAGTTCGACGAAGACGGGCTGATTGCGCGTTGGCGCGAATATCTCGATATGGCCGACCTCACGGGCAAGATGGGCATAGACGAGGCCGCAGCCGGCGGGACGCAAGTGCCGGCCTGATCGCCTCAGGTGCGGAACAGGGCGATCAGGATCAGGCAGGTCAGGATCGCCCAGCCCTGGAATCCCCAGAGCAGCCAGCGCGGCGCGTGCCGCAACTCCATGAACTCGCGCCCGACGAGCAGAACCTTCGTGAAGGCGATGACGAGGATGACTGAGCGCAGCAGAAAGGCATTGCCCAACGCCATCGTCTCGAACGACAGGAAGGTCGCGGCGATCAGCATCGCCCAGACCCATGTGATGCGGCTACGCCAGATCATGGCCATGAAACAGCTTTCCTAAAGCAGGTAGAGGAGGGCGAAGAGGATGATCCAGAGCAGGTCCACCAGATGCCAGAAGGCGCCGCTGCCCTCGATCAGGGCGACGCCGCCCTGCATCCGGCCGGTCCCGTCGAAGCGCGACAGGGTGAAGCACAGCACGCCCAGCCCGATCAGCACATGCACCAGATGGATGCCGGTAAACATATAATAATAGATCGAAAAACTGTTGCTGTTGAGCGTGAAGCCCTGGGCGATCTTGGCCGAATATTCGAACGCCTTGACGACCACGAAGCCGCTGCCGAGCAGGATCGCCCCCAGCAGCAGCCGGCGCGCCCTGGCGTCGCCCCGGCGAACCGCCGCAACGGCCTGCGCGACGAACAGACTGCTGGTCAGCAGCAGCAGCGTGTTGAGGAGGCCAAGGCGCCGGTCGAGCAGCGCCTGCGCACTTTCGAACAGCGCCAGTTCCTGCTGCCGGGCGAGCGCATAGGTGACGAAGAAGACGGCAAAGACGATGAGATCGCCGCCGATGAACACCCATACGCCTTCCTCGCCCGGCACATGGCCGCGCGGAGGCGACGCGGCGGCTTGCGAGGCCGCCATTATTCGCCGCCCAGCGCGTCGCGCTTGATCGCGCCCAGCATGGCGAAGATCATCAGGTTGAACCAGATGCCGAACACGACGGCGGGCATCCAGAAAGCCAGCGCGCCGTTCCAGGCGAAGGGGCCGGTCTTGAACAGGCCGATCGCGAATCCGGGCAGCAGCAGCACGCCGGTCCACAGGTTCATATAGCCCAGCCAGCGCGGCAGGATGGGTTGCGGGCGGCGGTCGCCCAGGATGACGAAGCCGGTCAGCAAATTCTGCACGAAGGCAGGCACGGCCGGCATGACGAACAGCAGAAAGGCGATATCGCTCAGCGTGCCGATCACGGCGTCCGGTCGATCAAGCCGATAGGCGGCGGCGGTGAATATCAACCCGGCGAAGAACAGGGTGACGAAGCCGAAGGCCACGACCATCACGAAGGCCCAGGTCAAAGGCGAAACCGGCCCTTCGATCTTCTTCATGAACGTCGCGACCGCGGCGAGGAAGGGGAAGAACAGCACCGAGGAAGAGGCAATCAGGATGGCGCCTGCCAATATGCCGATCTGATGGCTGCGATAATAGGCAGCGACCTCCGTGACGGGCATGGATGGGTCCAACGGTGGAAACATGTGCGCGACCGGCCATATGCCGACGAACATCATCGTCCCGGCTATCGCGCCCATATAGGTGCATAGCTTCATCGTCATGCTCTTGGTCGTCATGCGCTCTCCCCCTCCGCTTTCTTGTACGAGCGGAGATTGTGGAGCGATCGCGCCGAGGCCACCCGCCCATGGATAGGGTTCCTGACGGCGATCTCGCCTGCACAAGGGCAATCCAAGGCCATGGGCCTTGGAGCATCGGAGAGGGTGATGAGCGATATCGAGGCGAACAAGGCGGTGGCCCGCCGCTATATGCGGGCCGTGGAAGAAGGCGATGTCGACACGATCGAGGCGCTTCAGCATCCCGACTGCCAGTGGTGGATATTGGGCCATGGCGACATGAGCCGGGCCGACTTCATCGCCAGCGTGAAGGGCGGACTGCTGAGTGCGCGCAAGCGCACGGCCGAAGTGATCGCGATCACCGCCGAAGGGGATCGGGTGGCGGTGGAAGTCCGGGGTGAAATGGTGTTTCCGGACCGGGTCTATCGCAACGAATATCATAATCTGTTGATCATCCGGGACGGGCAGATCGTTTCCGGCAAGGAATATATGGACACGCGCGCCGTGGCCGAGGCCTTTTCGGCGGCGGAGGGCGGCCAGTGACGAATGCCGCGCCGCTCAACAATTATGACGACGAGGCGGTCGGCCGGATCACCGCCTTTGTCGAACAGTTGACCGGCGGTAAGGTCGTCGCGCTGGAGCGCCTGGTCCGCTGGCGCCCCTCCTGGTTCGTCGACGTCGAAAGCGAGGGGACGGTCCGCCGCTTGCACCTGCGCGGCGACCGGGGCGGCGACGTGTCGATCTTCCCCGACCTCAAGCGCGAGGCGGACGTCATCGCCCTGTTGCATAGCCAAGGGCTGCCCGTGCCGGAGATTTACGGCTATCTCGCCGATCCGCCCTGTATCGTGATGGAGGCGATCGAGGGGACGCGCGATTTCTCGGCGCTTGATGCCGCGACGAAAAGCGCCATCGGCCGCGTATACATGCAGGCGGTCGCCGCGATGCACCGGTTGCCGGTCGAACCTTTCGCGGTCGCCGGCGTGCACCGGCCCGAGGGCGCCGAGGCGATCGCGCTGGTCGGCCTCGACGCCTATATGCCGCATTATCGGCGGACGAAGAGCCGGCCCGAGCCGTTGCTGGAATTCGTCATCGGCTGGCTGCGCCGCAACGTGCCCCGACACCGCGACCGCGCCAGCTTCATCCAGTTCGATTCCGGCCAATATCTGGTCGATCAGGGCGCGATGACCAAGCTCTATGATTTCGAATTCTCCATGATCGGCGATCCGCTGGTCGACATCGCCACCATGGGGATGCGCAACAGCTATGAGCCGCTGGGCGCCCCGCTGCCGGACCTGGTGCGCTATTATGAGGAGGCGACGGGCGAGCCGGTCGATCATGACGCGGTGGTTTTCCACGTCCTGCAATTCTCCCTGCTCGGCACGATGCAGTTCACCGGCACGGTCGGCAGGCCATGCCCCGGCGATCCGCATTCGGTCTATCTCATGTTCGATCTTGCGCTGCGCCGCTCCATCCTGCTGGCGCTGTCGCACCTGACCGGCGATCCGCTGCCCGAACTGCCGCCGCTGGAGCAGCGTACCGGCGACAATGCGCCCCTGCTGGCCAAGCTGGTCGATACGCTCGGGTCGCTGCCGGTGACGGGGGAGGCGGCGGAAGCGCACAAGGCGCAGGTCGCCGAACTGATCGAATGGGTGCAGAGGGCCGACGATCATGGGGCGGAGATGATCGCGCGCAACATCGCGGACGTGTCCGCGCTGCTCGGCCGCCGCTTCGATCGCTGGGCCGACGCCGCCGAGGCGCTGGAGGCGCATATCCTCAAAGCGGGGCCGGAGGAGGACGCCGTGCTCATCAATTTGCTTGCGACCATCGAGGAGCGGCGGCTGCAACTGTTCGGGCCGACGAAGCTGGGCGAGGCGGCATGCCATGTCGTCCTGCCGGCGACTCTTCCGGACTGACGGGCGCCGCGCTCTTGGTGTCGGACAGGTTACGTCCCTGTCTGTCATGCCGATAATGAGGACAGGAGAGGGATATGAGCGACAGGATAGTGCTGGTTACGGGCGCGACGCGCGGGCTGGGACGCGGCATGGCGCGGGGCCTAGCCTCGCGCGGCCATGTGGTGGCGATTACCGGCCGCGACGAGGCGCAACTCGCGGAGGTCGTGGAGGAAATCGAGCGGGCGGGCGGCAAGGGGATCGCGCTGTTGTGCGATCACCGCGATGATGATGCGGTCGAAAGGGCGTTCGCGCAGTTCGCGGAGCGGACGGACGGCAGGCTGGACCTGCTCGTCAACAATGTCGCCGCTGTCTACGGACCGGAACTGGTCGCGCCGTGCGGCTTCTGGGAAAAGCCGCTGAGGCTCGCGGACATGATCGCGGTCGGCCTGCGCTCCAGCTATGTTGCGGCCTATCATGCCGCGCCGTTGATGATCGCGGCGGGCAGGGGGTTGATCGCCAGCATTTCCTTCTATGGCGCGGTGTCCTATTTTCATGGACCGGCCTATGGCGCGGCCAAAGCGGGGACGGACAAGATGACCGCCGACATGGCCGTCGATCTCGCGCCGCACGGCGTATCCGCCATTTCCTTCTGGCCGGGCTTCATCCTGACCGATGCGGTGAAGGCCATGCCGCCCGACATGATCCCCGAAGACCTGCGCGCCGCCATGCCCCATTGGGAGACGCCGGAATTTTCCGGCCTCGTCCTCGATCGCCTCGCGCACGACCCGGAACTTGCTTCGCTGTCGGGCCAGGCGCTGATCGGCGCGGAACTGGGGGAGCGCTACGGCATCAAGGATACGGACGGAAAACAGCCTTTGTCCTATCGGGCGACGATGGGCGCGCCGACGCCTTTCATGTCGCCCGTCCGGCAAGGCTGAGAGGATCGACGTCAGGAGAGGAAGGCAAGAGCGATGATCGATGCCGTGCTGGTCGTGCTGACCAAAGCCGTTCCGGGCCGGGAGGCCGATATGGAGGATTGGTACAGTAACATCCATATTCGCGATGCGCTGCGTTTCCGGGGATCGGTCACGGCGCAGCGCTTCCGGCTCGCCGGGGCGCAGCCCTGTCCGCCCCAAGGCTTCGACTGGCAGTATCTCGCCTTCTACGACGTCTTCGATCCGTTGCGCTTCAGCCGCGAGCATCTGGACAATGCGCTGACGTCACGGATGCAGGTGTCGGACGCCATCGACGACAGCCTGCTCTATGACTTCCATTATTATCCGCTGCTGTTTCAGGACAATGATCCGGACGTCGCACATTCCAGCGGCGTCATCCTGGAGGAACTCAATCCGCCTGCGGGCAGCGACGATCATTTCAGACGGTCCTATGCGGAACGCTATTTCCGTGAGGCCGCCGCCCGACCCGGCGTCAAATCGGCCGCTTTCCTGACCTTTCGCACCTTTGGCCAGATGATCCCGATGACGCCCGACTATCGCTATGTCGCGATCTACAGGATCAACGATCCGGCGGCGGCGCATGACGCATGGAGAGGCGCCGACGCCCTGCTGGCGAACCGCGGTCTATTGCAACCGGACGGGTTGCGTATCACCCAATGGGATCGCGTGACACCGCGCCTCACCAAGGACGATGTCCAGCATCCGACCGCCGTCGGCTTGGCGGAGGAGGAGCGCGCCCGGGCCCATATGGGCGACCGCGTCCGCACCGGCGGCGCGGAAAAGCTGGCTATGACCTGATCCTTCAGGCGGTCGGAACGCGATCGACGATGGCGCGCATCCGGCGATAGGCCGGACGCGCCGCCATCCGCCCGACATAGGCGGCGATGTTTGGATGTCCCTCCACGTCGACGGACATGAACAGGCGCGTGGTGGTGAAGGGAAAGGTCATCATGATGTCGGCCGCCGTGAACCGGTCGCCCGCCATATAGGGTGCATGCGTCAGCCGATCATCGACCAGGGTCAGCAGGCGCGCCGCATGAGCCCGGCCTGCGACGCGGGAAGGGTGATCCTGCGCGATGCCGGCGCGTTCGGCCATGATCTCCGTCACCAGCGCCGGCATCAACGAGGATTCGGCGAAATGGAACCAGAAAAGATAGTCCGCATAGTCCGCGTCGCCGGCATCGGCGCGGAGCGCGCCGTTTCCCTGCGTCGTGGCGAGATAGTCCATGACCGCCCCGCTTTCGGCGATGCGGTGGCCATCGGCCTCGATCACGGGCGAAGAGCCCAGCGGATGCAAGGCCTTGTAGGCCGGTTCGGCAGAGAGTGTTTCCAGACGCGCATAGAAGCGGATGTCATAGGGGCACTCCAGCTCCTCCATCAGCCAGACCGCGCGCTCGGAGCGGGACCGGTCAAGTTGAAAGATGGTGACGCTCATGAAGGGCTCTCCGCTTGAGGAGCGCCATGGATGCGCCACTAATCTATGCAGCCAAACCTATCTTTATCTAGGTATCGCCGACCGTCTGTCGTGGCAGCGTTGCGCCGTGGTGGAAGCCTGGCGGCCCCGCATTCATGAGAGACAGGAGAGAAGATGCCCATGACGGACCTATCGGGACGCGTCGCTATCGTCACCGGATCGGGCGCCAATATCGGGGAAGCTTGCGCGCGCGCCCTGGCAAAGGCGGGCGCGACAGTGATCCTGGCGGATATCGCGGCTGAACGGGCAGAAGCCGTCGCCCGGTCTATCCAGGCGTCGGGCGGGCAGGCACAGGGGATGGCCCTCGATCTTGCGCAGGAGGACAGCATCACGGCGCTGGTCGCAAAGGTGATGCGGCAGCATCATCGCATCGACATCCTCCACAACAATGCCGCCGACACGCGACTGGAGCAGATGGCGGCCGATGGGTCGCTTCTCGATCTCGACGCCGCGACCTGGGATCGCGCCTTCCATGTCAATGCACGGGGCACGATGCTGATGATCAAGGCGGTCGCGCCGCACATGATTGCGGGCGGTGGCGGCTCCATCATCAATACCTCGACCGGCGTGGCGTTGACCGGCGACATCAACAATCCGTCCTATTCCGCATCCAAGGCGGCGGTGAACGCGCTGACCCGCAATGCAGCGGTGCAGTTCGGCCGGTTCAACATCCGGGTCAATGCGGTGGCGCCGGGCCTCGTGCTCTCTCCGCTGGCCCGGGAGATGATGACCCCCGACCAGATCGCCATGATCCAGCGGCATGTCCTGCTGCCGCGCGAGAGCGTGCCGGAGGATATTGCCGGTGCGGTGCTGTTCCTGGCGTCGGATGGCGCGGCCTTCATCACCGGGCAGGTGATCGGCGTGGATGGCGGGATCGTTCACCACACGCCCTATGTCGCCGATATGCTGGAAGGCATGAGCCGGGCGCACTGACCGGACAGAGGGCGCTATGGGCATCTTCACGCATGTCTGCCTTGGCAGCAACGATCTGGAACGGTCCGCCCGTTTCTACGATGCGGTGCTTGCGCCGCTGGGGATCGTCAACCTCGGCCCATTTCTGGATCAGGGCATCGGCTATGGGCGACGGGCTCCCGAATTGCTGATCCTTCGCCCGCTCCAGGGCCCGACAGCATGCGGCAATGGTGCGACATTGGGCTTGAAGGCGCCGGATCGCCGTGCGGTCGATGATTTTCATCGCGCGGGTTTGGCGGCGGGCGGGGAAGATGCCGGGCCGCCGGGCCCCCGTGGAGCGGTGCCCCATGCCTATGGCGCCTATCTGCTGGACCCCGACGGTAACAAGATCTGCGCCTATTGTTTCGATCCGCCCTAGGCGGCTAGGTATCGCTGGTCGGCGCCCAGCGTTTATCAGGTGGATAGAAGGAAGCGAAATGGTGGGATCTTTGGACGGTCGCGTGGCGATCGTGACGGGCGCGGCGCAGGGCATAGGGCTGGAGGTCGCGACCGTGCTGGCCGAGAGGGGCGCGACCGTGATCCTCGCCGACATATTGGCGGATCGGGTGGAGACGGCGGCGGCCTCGCTGCGCGGCAAAGGGCTCAAAGGCGAAGCTGAGGCGTTCAACCTGACCGACGAGGACAGCGTTTCTGCCGCTGTCGCGCGGATCGCAAGCAGGCATGGCCGGATCGACATCGTCCACAATAATGCCGCCTATCAGACGGTCGAGCAGCGCGGGCTCGATCGCGATGTCATCCATCTCGACACCGGCGCCTGGGACAAGGCCTTCGCCGTCAATGCGCGGGGGCCGATGCTGCTGTGCAAACATGCGCTGCCGGTGATGATCGCGGGCGGCGGCGGATCGCTCATCCATTCCGCGTCCGGTTTCGGCCTGCTGGGGGAAATGACGCTGACGGCCTATGGCGCCTCCAAGGCGGCGCTTATCAACCTCAGTCGCTTCCTCGCGACCCAATATGGCAAGCAGGGCATCCGGTCCAATGTCATCGCGATCGGCTTCGTCCTCAGCGACACGGCCGTCGAAACGACGCCGCAGGTGGTCAAGGACGTGCTGCTCGACCATCATCTCAACCCGGAGCTGGGCAGCCCGCGCGACATCGCCCATGTCGTCGCCTTCCTGGCGTCGAACGAGTCCCGTTTCATCAACGGCGCGATGATCCCGGTGGACGGCGGCTTTACCGCGCACCAGCCCACGATGGTGATTTCCAGCGGCTGTTTGCGGCATCGGGGAGCAATCAGCTATAGCCGGTCGGCGCGCCGTCAAAAGAACGCGTCGACAAGCTTCGCGGTTTCGAGATCCTCATAGGCGGTGGTCAGCCGCAGATGGTTCATGACGTTGATCTCCCAGCCATAGTTGACGACCGGGGTGGTCAGCCAGCCGATATAGACGCCCCATATCAGGGTCCGCCGATATTCGACCCAGGCGCTGTCGAAGGCGGGCGGACGCGCGACGCCTTCCTGCCCCAGGCGGTCCAGATAATAGCCCAGCAGATCGCGCTCATGCGCCCGCCGGTCGGCGATGGAAAGGCCGGTGGTCACGATATAGTTGACGTCGTGCATCGCATAGCCGCGCACCATCAGCTGCCAATCGAGCAGGCCGGCCGTGCCGTCGGGCAGGCGGTAGCTGTTGCCAAGATGCGTGTCGCCATGGAGCAGTGTCTGGGGCAGGGTAGATTGATGGCGCTGCACCGCCTGCACGCCCGCCAGCAGCCTGTCCGGCGTGGTGCGCAGCCGCTGCACCATTTCCCGCTTGAAATTCTCGGCCTCGACCTCATGCGCGATATAGGCGGGCGCCAGTTCGTTCATCATCGTCGCGACCGCGCCTTCGACATGGGTTTCGACCCAAGCCAGATCCGCGCCGAACCGGGGCGACTGCCAGAAGCGGGCGTGCAGCCGGGCCAGTTGATCCAGCAAGGCCCGCACATCGTCCGGCCCGGTCCGCACGGTCGTATTGGGGAAGGTCGCCCCCCGCACGCCCAGATCTTCGAGCAACAGGCCGAAATGCGTGGTGGCGGCATCAAAGTCGCCGCCGTAACAGCGCGGCGCCTCGATCGTGAGTCCGGCCGGATGCCCCGGTAGAAGGCTACTTCATTGGCGTAGAAGGGGGCCATGATCTCATCGACAGCCCGGGTGAGCTTGAGCACCAGCCGATTGGGCAGGTCAGGGTGCGTGGCGCCTCCATAGTCGACCTCGATCGCCACGCGTCCGGCGGTCGATACCATCTGCTCGCCATAGGTCTTCGCGTCGATGATGCGCAAGTCGGTGACGGTCGCGCCGGTGCTCGCCGTGGCCAGCAGCTGGTTGATATAATCGACCGTGATGCCGTCCGTGGATGTGGGATGTGTCAGGGCCATGGGCATACTCGTCGGGACTGGGGGCGGTCAGCTTGGCGGTAGCCGGGCGGCAGAGACCCTATCCAATTGCAGGTTCCTTGATCCGGAACCTTGCCAGTCTGGCCGAAAGAAGAGCCATGGGCTTTGGTGCAGGAGAGACGAGGATGCGTGAAGCTGCGTTGGAATTGCTCAACCGGACGATGGACGAGCAGTTGAAGCGATCCGAACATCCCAGCGATTTCCCCGCGCTCCCTCCGATCCCCGCCGGTCGCTATACCGATCCGCGTTTCGAGGCGCTGGAAAAGGACGGGCTGTGGAACCGCACCTGGCTGCTGGCCGGCATTGCATCGGACCTGCCCACGCCGGGTTCATACCGGCTGTTTCAGCATCTGGACCGCTCGGTCATTCTCTCCCACGGCAAGGATGGCCGCATCCGGGCCTTTCACAATGCCTGCCGGCACCGGGGATCGCCGCTTCTGCTGGAGCCGCAGGGGCGCGCCATGCGCTTCATCTGCCCCTATCATGCCTGGGGTTACGACCTGGAGGGCGCGCTCAAATCGGTTCCCAGCCAGCATGATTTTGCTTGCCTCGACAAGGCGGAAAACGGCCTGATTGAAGTGAAATGCGAGACCTATCGCGGTTTCATCTTCGTCAATTTCGACGATGACGCAGAACCGTTGCAGGATTTCCTGGGAGAGTTCGTAGCGCTGACGGAAGGCTATCCGTTGGAACGCATGGTCGTGAAGGATCATTTCTTCGTCGAAATGGCGTGCAACTGGAAAATCGCATACCATAATTTCCTTGAGATCTACCATGTCAACACGGTCCACCCCAAGACATTGGCGCCGCATCTCGATTCACGCAGTTTCGTTATCGCGCTTTACGAGGGCGGCCACATGCGGTTCGGGACGCGGAAGAAAGGCGGGGAGTCGCTGTTCAAGACGCCGCCGGTCAAGCCTGATGACATCGCGCCGGTCTTCCTGGAAAATACGGTCGCGCTGCCGACCTTCCCCAACAGCTTCTTCTCGCTCGATCCGGTGGGATTCAACCTGCAATGTTTCTGGCCGATGGGGTCCGACCGGTCTGTGATGGAAGTGCGTCAGATGGGATGGGCGACCGACAGCGAGGAGGACAAGCTCTACTGGCAGGGGATGCGCACGGCGACCGAGCATATCCTGTCGGAAGATCTGTGCCTGTTCGAAAATATCCAGCAGTCGCTGCGCAACGGGACGATCCCGTCGATCTGGGCGGGCTATCAGGAGCGCGCGCTGTACTGGTTCGAGGAAGAAATCGATCGGCGCATCGGGCCGGATCGGGTGCCGGCCGATTTGCGCGTCCAGCCGCGCATCGGGTCCTTCATGGCGCCGCGCAGCGCCTGATCGTGCCGCAACAGCCCCCTCTGCCGCGGCTGCGCGCGGCAGAGGGGGCTGGCCGTCATTCGCCCAGCAGCTTCCAACTACCCAGATCCTCGCCGGCGGCGAAGAAGCGCTCGTTCATCGGCAGGCCGTTCTGGCCCCAATAGTCCATGTTCGCCACCCAGGCCTGGATTCCGTACATCACCCAGCGCGGCACCTGTTCATTCCAGATGGTGTCGAGATCGATGACATTGGTCGCGCCTTCCCGGATCAGGCAGTCGCGATAATGGGCGATCAGGTCGCGATGATTTTGCCGGCGCTCCTCGATCGTCAGCGATCCGACCGTGAAATAGGTGAGGTCGCGCCATGGCCGGCCGCGCCGGCCCAGTTGCCAGTCCACCCACATGCGCTCGCCATTGGGCTCGATATAGGTGTTGCCCTGGTGGCAGTCGCCCAGGATGATGCAATAGGGCGCGTCGAAGGCGCGTTCGAACGTGACCAGCCGGTCATAGGCGCGCTCGACCCGGCGCGCGTCGTCCAGATAATGTCTGGGCGCGATAGCGCGGAAATTGGGGTCTTTCAGATTTTCCTCGATCCAGTGCCACATGATGCGGACCTGGTCATAGTCGACCGGCACCGCCATGGATGTCGGTAGCCAGGGCGCGGCTTCGGGCGTGATCAACGGGCTTTCCCACAGGCCCGCATGCAGCTTTGCCAGGTCCGCCAGCGCGTTCGCGACTCCGTCGACACCGGCATGCTGGGTCGAATGGCCGAATTTCCCGCCACGATCGATGAGGTCTTCCAGCACGATGACGCCGTGCGCCGATCCGTCATCATCCCAGTCGGCAT
The DNA here is from genome assembly GCF_002708645.1 of Sphingobium sp. IP1. Lineage (NCBI taxonomy): Bacteria > Pseudomonadati > Pseudomonadota > Alphaproteobacteria > Sphingomonadales > Sphingobiaceae > Sphingobium > Sphingobium sp. IP1. Next base: position 324 of record NZ_NOIW01000036.1, on the reverse strand, counting down.
AATAGCAGGTGGCCGTGTTGGCGGTGAGCTTGTTCGTCAGGAAATGATAGAAGCGCGCTTCGAGCGCATGGATATCGACGTCGTCGAACATGCCCGACCAGTTCGACTTGATGCACAGGTTGCGCGGCAAACCGGCGGCCCGTCCGGCCGCGTTCCAGTCCACCGCGACGCGCAATTTCGTGGTGTGGCTGTCGAACAGCTGCACGACCTCCAGCGATTGCGCGACGACGCCAGGATATTTGTTGGCCAGCAGCGATCCCAGCCATGCGGCGTCGGGCGTGAATCGGCCATGGGGCAGGGGCGCGGTGCGGGCGGGATAGGGGC
>NZ_NOIW01000035.1:0-48991 GCF_002708645.1 Sphingobium sp. IP1 | reverse complement strand
CTCGATAATCGCCCATTCCCGATCTGTCAGTTCGTACCGCCGCCGTGCCATCAAGCCCTCCAACTCTGGAGGCCTCTGAATCACGCCAATCGCCAATCCTCAAGGCTTTTTATGAGTTTACGGCCTAGTCAGCCTCAGCCGTCACGCCGCCAGCTTGCGCGCCCGTTCGCGCCAGGCTTCGGCCAGCTGCGGCATCTCGGCCAGCGCGCGCACCGCATCGGGATCGCCCTTGTGCCCGCCGCCGATCAGCAGGCGGAACACCCGTTCGATGCTCCAGTCGGGCAAGGGCCGCTCCAGCAATGTCATCTGTGTGCCGGCCTCCGCCTCGCCTTCGCGGATTACCCGGAAATAGATGCCACAACGCGCGGTCTTGACGATCGTCGCCATCACGTCGCGGGCCCCGAAACGATGGTCGAGTTTCCAGCAGGGCTGGCGGCCATGGCTCACCTCCACCACCGCACTGCCCAGGCAGAACCGGTCGCCCAGGCAGATGTCGCTTTCGGTCATGCCGCGACTGGCGATGTTCTCGCCAAAGGCGCCGGGCGCGTCGAGCAGTGGATGATCGGGCTTGCGATCGCGCCACCAGCCATAATGGTCCTGCGGATAGAGATGGATCGCCTTGTCCCAGCCGCCATGATGAACGGTATCGGCCACCCCGTCGCCCGCGAACCCCAGCCAGTTGATGCGGATCGGGCCAGCGACCGGCAGCTTGCCGATGGCACTATGCTCGTCATCACGAAAGGGCCGGGGCATGCCGATCAGCAGCGCATCGATGGTCATGAAAGGCTGGGTCATGCCGCTCCATGCCATGGTTGCAGCGCGATGACGATGGCCAGTTGCGGCCAGCTTGCCCTGCCCGATCGCCTGTCACGCGGCGCTCAGTTCCGATCCCAGCTTGAGCACCAGGTCGCCCTTGTCGGTATGGACCAGATAGGCGGGATCGCGCGGTGATCCGTTACGACGGATCAGCGAGCCGGCGATCATCCGCTCCACATGCCGCTCGAACCGTTCGGCTATGCGTCCCCGGCCGACACCCTGCCCCCAATTCCACCTGACCCGTGTTCCCTTGCGGAATCTCTCGGCCATCAGCAGACATCCTCTCCTTCGGGGGCAATCATGCCGGCCGGCTTTCCCGGTCAGCCTCAGCAAAATTCCCGAGACCCGCTCTGGTTCCTTGGGTTTTTCGCCGGTCTGGTCTAAGGGGCCGCGATGGATGTTACCGGACTTCGTGTCGCGCTGTTCAGCGGCAATTATAACTATGTGCGTGATGGCGCGAACCAGGCGCTCAATCGCTTCGTCGGCTATCTGCTGCGTCAGGGTGCGCAGGTGCGCGTCTATGCCCCGACCACCGATACGCCCGCCTTTCCGCCGACCGGCGACCTGGTCAGCGCGCCGTCCATCCCCGTGCCCGGCCGCCCGGAGTATCGCATCCCTACCCGCCTGTCGCGCGCGCTGCGCCGTGACCTGAAGGCGTTCGCGCCCAACATGATCCATCTGTCGAGCCCCGATCCGCTCGGCCATCGGGCACTGACCTGGGCGCGCGCTCATGACCTGCCCGCCGTCGCTTCGGTCCATACCCGGTTCGAAACCTATCCGCGCTATTATGGCCTCGCCTTCCTGGAACCGGCGATCGAGGGCATTTTGCGCCGCTTCTACCGCCGCTGCGACGCCATCGTCGCCCCGTCGGAATCGATGGCCCAGTTGCTGCGCGAACAGCGGATGAGCTATGATGTCGGCATCTGGACCCGTGGCATCGACCGCGAGATTTTCACCCCTCAGCGCCGCGATCTCGACTGGCGCCGCTCGCTCGGCTTTGCCGACGATGTGCCGGTGATCGGCTTCATCGGCCGTCAGGTGATGGAAAAGGGGCTGGACGTCTTTTCCGACACGATCGACCAGCTGACCGCACGCAAGGTGCCGCACAAGGTGCTGGTGGTCGGCGAAGGGCCGGCCCGCGAATGGTTCCAGAACCGCTTGCCCGATGCCGTCTTCACCGGCTTCCAGGGCGGGGCCGACCTGGGCCGCGCCGTCGCCAGCATGGACATGCTGTTCAACCCGTCGGTCACCGAGACGTTCGGCAATGTCACGCTGGAGGCGATGGCCTGCCGCCTGCCGACCGTCGCCGCCCGCGCCACCGGCAGCGAAAACCTGGTGCAGGAAGGCATTACCGGCCGGCTGATCCGCCCCGGCGCGATCGGCAAGTTCGCCGATGCGCTGCAAATCTACTGCACCGACGCCGCCGCCCGCGCCAGCGCAGGCGCCGCCGCCGAGGCGCAGGCTGAACATTTCGGCTGGGACCAGGTGAACCAGGCGCTGGTCGATACCTATTTGCGGATCATCCGTCAGCGCGCCCAGGGTGCCAAGATCCGTTCCAGCCCTGTTCCCTGATCGGCCCGGCCGACCTATATCGGGGACGATGGCTGATCTTTTCTCTTCCGACGATGTCCTTCCCGCCGGCATCGACCATGCCCCGCTGGCCGATCGCTTGCGCCCGGCAGTGCTCGCCGACGTGGTCGGCCAGGAGCATCTGACCGGCCCAGACGGCGCGATTGGCCGCATGGTGGCCGCTGGTCGCCTGTCATCCATCCTCTTCTGGGGGCCGCCCGGGACCGGAAAGACCACCATATCGCGGCTGCTCGCCGATGCCGTCGGCATGCGGTTCGAGCCTATCTCGGCTGTCTTTTCCGGTGTCGCCGACCTCAAGAAGGTGTTTGCCGCCGCAAAGGACCATGGCCGTCGTGGTGAAAAGACCTTGCTCTTCGTGGACGAGATCCACCGTTTCAACCGCGCCCAGCAGGACAGTTTCCTGCCCTTCGTCGAGGATGGCACGGTCACGCTGGTTGGCGCGACCACGGAGAATCCCAGCTTCGAACTGAACGCCGCGCTCCTGTCCCGCGCGCAGGTGTTGATCCTGCGCCGGCTCGACGCCGCGGCGCTCGAACAATTGCTGGACCGGGCCGAAGCGCTGATCGGCCGCCCGTTGCCGCTGGACATGGCCGCGCGTGAAGCGCTGCTGGCCAGCGCGGACGGCGACGGCCGCTTCCTGCTCAATCAGGTCGAAACCCTCTATTCGATCGACATTCCTGTGCCGCTCGATCCGGCGGGCCTCTCCGCCCTGCTCCACCGCCGCGTCGCGGTCTATGACAAGGATCGCGAAGGCCATTACAACCTCATTTCCGCCCTCCATAAATCGCTGCGTGGCTCCGATCCGCAGGCGGCGCTCTATTATCTCGCCCGCATGCTGACCGCGGGCGAGGAACCGCTCTATGTGCTGCGCCGGCTCGTCCGCTTCGCGACTGAAGATATCGGCCTGGCCGACCCGCAGGCAGTGGTGCAGTGCCTTGCCGCCAAGGATGCCTATGAATTTCTGGGCTCGCCCGAAGGCGAACTGGCGATCGTCCAAGCCTGCATCTATTGCGCTACCTCGCCCAAGTCGAACGCCGGCTATATGGCGATGAAGACGGCCTTCCGCACCGCGCGCGAAACCGGGTCCCTGATGCCGCCGATGAACATCGTCAATGCACCCACCAAGCTGATGAAGCAGGTCGGCTATGGCAAGAATTACCAATATGACCATGATGCCGAGGGCGGCTTTTCCGGCGCCAATTACTGGCCGGCGGAGATGAGCCCGCAAACCTTCTATACGCCGACCGAACGCGGGTTCGAGGCGCGGATTGCCGAGCGCATTGCCTATTGGAACAAACTGCGCGCCGAACGCGGCGCGGCGTGACGCCCCGGTTCGCGCGCTTCGCCGCGATCGACTGGTCGGGCGCCAAGGGCACGCGGCACAAGGGAATAGCGGTCGCCATCTGCGGCATCGGTCAGGATGCGCCGGAACTGGTCGAGGCGCCGGGCGGAATCTGGTCGCGCCAGGCGGTCGCCGACTGGCTGATCGCAACGGCGTGCGAGGCACCGACCCTGTTCGGCTTCGACTTCAGCTTCGCCCCACCATTCGTCGCACGCGGCGCCTATCTGCCTGGCGATCCGACGCCAACCGACGCACCGGCTTTCTGGGCCTATGTCGATGCGGTCTGCGCCGATCCCGATCTGGGTGCCGCCAGCCTGCTGGAAACCACCCATCGTCGTCATTTCTATTTCGGCAAGGCCGACGGGATGAAGGCCGAGTTTCTGCACAACCGCGCCTGCGAAGACCATTATAATGCCGGGGGCGGCGGCAAGCCGTCGACCATCTATGACGCGATCGGCGCGGCGCAGGTGGCCAAGGCCAGCTTTGCCGGCATGCGCCTGCTCCACCAGATCCGCCCGCATGTGCCGGTCTGGCCCTTCGATCCGCTGCCTGCCACCGGATCGCTGGTCGTCGAAATCTATACCAGCATCGCAGCGCGCGCCGCCGGGCGGCCCAAGGGCCGGACCAAGATGCGCGATCTCGCCGCCCTCAATGACGCGCTGACCATGTTCGCAACCGCCCCCTACTTCGGTCCGCTCGCCGCCGACCATCAGGCCGATGCCTTGCTGACCGCTGCCTGGATGCGCGAAAGGGCTCAAAATCCGGCACTTTGGGCACCCGCAGCGATGTCCGACGAAATTGCGCGCACAGAGGGCTGGACGTTCGGCGTGATCTGATAGTAAGGGCGTCCGACCCGTCGGGTGCGCCGGCTTAGCACAGCGGTAGTGCAGCGGTTTTGTAAACCGAAGGTCGGGGGTTCGATCCCCTCAGCCGGCACCGACGGACTCTTGAAAATCGCGTTTATGCGCAATGGATGCCACGGGGTATCCCGGAAACAAAATGAGGGCCGACATTGCTGCCGGCCCCCACTAACGTCGGTCCTTTCGGCCACATGTCCTTGCGGGCTGCGCCTTCCGGTCCGGCGATGTGATGCGTTTCCGCATCTTCGCGCGGGAGAACGAGCCCGAAGGTCTGTTCACCCATGCTGACCTTTCATCCGAAGCCCGACGTTCACTTTCGCGCGTACCCGGCATCATCCTGAAAGGCTTGGATCCGATCGTCCCTGCCATCCTCGCGCACGGCAGCTCCCAACGGACCATCAGGGCAAAAAATCCTTGATTTCTCTTGGATTTTCCGGCTTTGGATCGCTCCTTGCCGACTGTCCCGATAAGAGGATGCTGTCACGATCCGCGAGTCGGGCAAAGCGGATTCCGACAGTTTGAAGACAGGCCGCACCACAAATCTGTGGATAACTTTGGATAAGTCTGAAAATCGGCGGAAATCCGCGCGCTTCAGGCGGGCGCCCAATCGGGCGGTGCCAGCGTGAATCCGGCAAAGTCGAAGCCCGGCGTGACCGTGCAGCTGACGAGCGCCCATCCGCCAACCGGCCGCGCCGCCTGCCAATGATGCGCCGGGACCAGGCGCTGCGGCATCTGTCCCGCGGCGATATCCGGGCCGAGGTGATGATCGACTGCAGGCCCCTGCGGCGGAGCGATGCCCAGGATGATCGGTGCCCCCGCATGCCAGAACCACATCTCGTCGGCATCGACCCGATGCCAGTGCGATCGCTGATGCGCCTCCAGAAGGAACAGGATCGCCGTACCGGCCGCTCTCTGGCCCGCAGCCGCCTCTGCCCGCCAGGTTTCGCGATACCAGCCGCCTTCGGGATGCGGGGCGAGGTCGAGCGCCCGGATCAGTGCGGCAGCATCCTGCCCGTCGCCTGCGTTCATCGCTTCACCTCAAATTTAATTTCCGCTGAAACAAAAACTTATGCCGTTGTCAGAGGTTCATGCAACCTAGGTCAATAGGCAGGGGTTCAATCGGCTGACAACGCAATTCGGAGGAGATATTATGCGTAACGCCCTGATGGCCATGGCCGCCCTGTCGCTGGCCATTCCCGTGTCGATGGCCGTTCCCACGGACGGCGCACAGGCCCGCAAACATTATCGCTACAAGGAATGGCGCGGGCGCGACGGGCGCACCTATTGCCGCAAGTCGGACGGCACGACCGGCCTGATCATCGGCGGCGTCGGCGGTGCGCTGGTCGGCCGAGCAATCGACACCCGTGGCGACCGTGCGACCGGCACCATCCTGGGCGCGGCCGGTGGCGCACTGCTCGGCAAGGAAATCGACAGCAAGCGCCGCTGCCGCTGATCCCCTCGGCAAGGGCCACGAAAAAGGGCGGCTTCCCATTGGGAAGCCGCCCTTTTTGATGGCCGAGGCCAGGCTGCTTAGTTGGCAGCGCCGGCAGCCGCGCCGCGCGCGTCATCGACCTTGAACGAAACCGACTGGCCGCCCGAAACGCCCGAAACCTTGTCACCCTTGACCTGCAGGTTGAAGGCGACGGCGTCGGGGTAACGACGACCCGAGATCACCTTGCCGGTCTTGGTATCCTTGACGTCATAGACGTAGGTGTAGCCTTCGTGGGTGAAGCGCTGCTTGGCGGCGTCCTGCGCATTGGCGGGGGCAACGATGGCGCTCAGGGCGCCGGCGACAACAAACTTGGACAGCATTCGCATGGGTGTACTCCTTGTGAATGCCCTCAAACACCTCTTGGACATTCTGTTCTGTTGCCACCCATATGTTGCAGCGCAAAAACTCATACAATCGCAAAAAAAGGCGTTCCAGTTGCGCGAAACGCAATCGAGGCGCCCTCGTTTTTCTAAGCCTTTGACAAGGCGACGATATGCTCGAACTGCTGCGGCGTCAGCGGCGCGACGGAAAGACGCGATTGCCGCAACATCACCATGTCGGCCAATGCCGGGTCCGCCTTCATCGTCTTCAACGTCACCGGGCGATCCAGTTTCTTGTGCGGCGCAACATGGACCGCGATCCACTTGCCGGTCTCGTCGGTGCTGTCGGGCGCCGCTTCCTCGACAATCTCCATGATGCCGACCGCCTCGACCCCGATATTGCTGTGGTAGAAGAAAGCCAGGTCGCCCTTGCGCATCGCCTTCATGTGCAGTTGGGCCGCGTGGTTGCGCACCCCGTCCCATTCCGCCTTCCCCTTCTTGACCAGGTCGGCATAGGAAAAGACGTCGGGTTCCGATTTCATCAGCCAGTAGTTCATGCCGCATCCTTGCATCAGGCGCCAAGGACGATCAAGGATGGGAACCATGGCGGCTGATCGCTATATCATCCGCAAGCCAAATCGATCTGGAGAATATACGTGTCGCAATCCGTGCTGGACCAGGTGCCCGTCCTGTCCATGGCAGAGATGAGCAAGGGCGATTTCGCCGCCGCCTTCGGCGGTTCCTTCCAACGCTTCGGGTTCGCCATGGTCAAGGACCATGGCATGGACCAGGCGCTGGTCGACAAGGGATGGGCGCTGGCCCGCGAATTCTTCGCCCAGCCGGTCGAAATGAAGCGCGCCTATGATGCCAAGTTCAATGGCGGCCAGCGTGGCTACACCGCCTTTGGCGTGGAAATCGCCAAGGGCGCGAGCGAGAATGACCTCAAGGAATTCTGGCATGTCGGCCGCGACCTGGCGCCCGGCGATCCGCTTGCCGAAACCATGCCGCCCAATGTCTGGCCGACCGAGATGCCGGCGTTCCGCGACGTGTTCGCGCCGCTCTATGCCGAGTTCGACCGGGTCGGCGCGGAACTGCTGTCGGCGATCGCCCTCTATCTCGGCCTGCCCGAACGCTGGTTCGACGGCCCGATCAAGGATGGCAACTCGATCCTGCGCCTGCTCCATTATCCGCCGGTGTCACCCGAGGCGCCGGGCATCCGCGCCGGCGCGCATGAGGATATAAACCTCATCACCCTGCTGCTGGGCGCCGAAGAAGGCGGGCTGGAACTGAAGGATCGCGACGGCAACTGGCTGCCGGTGGTGCCCCCGCCGGGCGCACTCGCCATCAATGTCGGCGACATGCTGCAGCGGCTGACCAACCATGTGCTACCCTCGACCAGCCACCGCGTCGTCAATCCACCGCCGGAACGGCGCGGCCATTCGCGCTATTCCATGCCCTTCTTCCTGCATCTGCGCCCCGACTTCATGATCGACGCGCTGCCGCAATGCGTGACGCCGGACAATCCGCGCCGCGAAGAGCCGATCAGTGCGCATGACTATCTGACCGAGCGGCTGATCGAGATCGGCCTGATCAAGAAGGCATAAGAAAAGGCCCGCCGCTGCATTGGGCAGAGGCGGGCCTTTCATTCTTGGCGCAAGCGGCGCTTATTTCCGGCCGCGGCCCAGGGTAATGCCGATTTCCTCGCCCCGCTCGCTCAGCGCCAGCTTGACGATCTTCACCTCGACATGGCGGACCTTGTCGTCCTGCAGGAAGATGGTCTCGATGATATGGTCGGCCACGCCCTCGATCAGGGTGAAGTGCAGCCCCTCCGGCAGCGCGGTCGACGCGGCATGCTTGAGGTCCATGTAATTTTTCGATTCGCTGAGCGGCGTATCGGGATCATAATGGTCCGCAATCCGCAGCTTGGCCCGGATCGAGATGCGCAGCGGCTGGGGCAGATGCGTCTCTTCCGAATAGATGCCGGTCAATACGTCGACGTGCAGGTTGTTGACCTCCAGCGTCAGATAATCGTCAAAAATGCTGTCCATAGCTCGCCATGTCCGGTCGCGCGAAGGGCGCGGGTCCAGTTTGATCTTTCCTTTTGCGGCATGGACGCTATAGGCCCGCCGCTTCCGGCGCGGTCCATGCGCCATTGATGGCGGATCGGCAAGACATGTCAGCAATTCTTCCCCTCGACAGCCAGCCCGCCGACGCGATCGAGGGCCTGCTGGACGCCGCCTTCGGTCCCGACCGGCACGGCCGCACCGCCTATCTGATCCGCGATGGCATGCCCTGGCTGCCTGCCCTCTCCTTTGCGGTGCTGGACGAAAAGGGCGACCTGATCGGATCGCTGCAAAGCTGGCCGGTGGCGCTAACCCACGAGGATGGCACCCAATTGCCGCTGATCATGGTCGGCCCGGTCGCGGTTTCGCCGGCGCATCAGAAGGGCGGCCACGGCCGCGCGATGATGGATGCAGTGGTCGCCGCCGCCCGCGCCCAGGCCTGCGAACCGCTGATGATGATCGGCGATCCGGAATATTATGGCCGCTTCTGGGGCTTCACCGCCGACGGCACCGCCGGCTGGGATTGCCCCGGCCCGTTCGAGCCCCGGCGCCTGCTCGCCTTGTCGGTCGATGGCCGCCCGGTCGGCGGAACCGGCATGCTGTCGCCGCGAATCACCGTTACCGCCTGACCCGACCGAAAGACCTTTGCCAAGCGGGCCGGCCGCTCCTATCTGCTTTCCATGCCGATGGAGCCCCTGCCCGACCTTACCGACCTGTCGCTCGCCGACATTGCCCGCCTTGCCGCCGAAAAGCGGCTGCCGCCGGTCGAGAAATGGAATCCCGACCATTGCGGCGACAGCGAGATGCGGATCGCGCGCGACGGCACCTGGTTCCATCAGGGATCGCCGATCGGGCGCGAAGCGATGGTGCGGCTCTTTTCCACCATATTGCGGCTTGAAGGCGACGGCTCCTATGTGCTCGTCACCCCGGTCGAGAAGCTGAGCATCGCGGTCGAGGATGCTCCCTTCGTTGCGGTCGAACTCAAGAGTGAGGGCGAAGGCGCCAGCCGGAACCTCGCCTTCCGGCTCAACACCGGCGAACTGGTGCCGGCCGGCCCCGACCATGCGCTGACCCTGCGCGAGAAGGATGATGGCCCCCATCCCTATCTCCATGTCCGTGCCGGGCTCGACGCTCTCATCGTGCGCAGCGTCTATTATGAACTGATGAACCTGGCCCTGGATGAAGAAGGCGAGCGGGTCGGCCTGTGGAGCGAAGGCCGCTTCTTTCCGCTGGACGGCGCGGCATGACGCTGGCCGAGCGGCTACGCGCCGCACTGATCGACGGGCATAGCCGCGACATCCAGTTGCTTCCGTCCGAAACCCGCGATCCGCGCATCGTCGGCGACATGGCGCTGGCTCCCGCCGCCGTGCTGGTCGCGATCACCGACCGGGCCAATCCCGGCCTTATCCTGACCCAGCGTTCGGAAAAGCTGCGCAAGCATGCGGGGCAAGTCGCCTTTCCCGGCGGCCGGGTCGATCCAGACGATGCCGACGAGATTGCCGGCGCGCTGCGCGAAGCCCGCGAGGAAATCGCCCTGCCCTCCGACCGGGTCGACATCATCGGCACGTCGGACCGCTATCATACCTTCACCGGCTTCGACATCGTGCCGGTCCTGGGTGTCATCCCGCCCGACCTGCCGCTGCGCGCCCAACCGGGCGAAGTGGCCGACTGGTTCGAACTGCCGCTTGACTATGCGCTCGATCCGGCCAATCGGGTGCGCCGCAGCCTGATGTTCGAAGGCATCGAGCGGCAATATTATGAAATCGACTGGCAGGGCCGCCGCATCTGGGGCGTGACCGCTGCCATCCTCGCCAATCTTTCCCGCAGGCTCGGTCATGACCCGCATTCTTCCTGACGCCCCGTGGCGCCACCGTTCCGGCCTTTCCGGCCTTCTCGCCGCACTCGACGCCGACCAGGGCCGTGCCCGCTATGTCGGTGGCGCGGTGCGCGACGGGCTGCTTGGCCTGCCGGTCAATGATCTCGACATCGCCACCAGCCTGATGCCGCAGGATGTGGTCGATCGGCTGAAGGCGGCCGGGATCAAGGCGGTGCCGACAGGGATCGAGCATGGCACGATCACCGCCGTGCTGCCCGACGGCCCGGTCGAGATCACCACGCTGCGCCGCGACGTCAGCACCGACGGCCGCCGCGCCACCATCGCCTATACCGATGACTGGCAGCAGGATGCCGCCCGGCGCGACTTCACCTTCAACGCCCTCTATGCCGATCCCCTGACCGGCGCGATCAGCGACTATTTCGGCGGCGTGGCCGATCTCGATGCACGGCACCTGCGCTTCATCGGCGATGCCAGCGCGCGGATCGCCGAGGATCATCTGCGCATCCTGCGCTATTTCCGTTTCCTGGCCCGTTATGGTGACAACGAAGTTGACGCATCGGCTTATGATGCCTGCGTCGCCGCGGCCAACAGCCTGATGGCCCTGTCGCGCGAGCGGATCGCCGACGAACTGCTCAAATTGCTGGTGGTGCGCGATCCCGTGCCGGCGCTGCGGCTGATGGTGGACGGCGGGATCTGGCTGCCGGTGCTGCCCGAAATCACGCACGAAGGCATCGACCGGCTGGCGAAACTGATCGCACGGGAGGATGAGGCGAGCATCGCGCCATCGGCGCTGCGCCGGCTGGCCGCGCTGGTGCCGGCCGACGCGGCGCTGGCGGACCAGATCGGCGCACGGCTGAAACTCTCCAACAAGGCACGCAAGCGGCTGATCATCGCGCTCGAAACAGGCTCCGCACCCGAAGGGCCGCGCGCGCTGGCGCACCGGGTCGGCGTGGAAGGCGCGATCGACCGCATCCTGCTCGATCCCGCCGCCCCATTGTCGGCACTGGCCCCGCTCGACGGCTGGACTCCGCCCAGCCTGCCGATCGGCGGCGGCGCACTGATCGCGCGCGGCCTTCAGCCCGGCCCGGACGTCGCCCGTGCCTTGCAGGAAGTGCAGAAATCATGGGTGGCGGAGGATTTCCCCGACGCCGACCGGGTCGGCGAAATCGCCGATCAGATCGTCTCGAAATTCCAGCGCACGCGCCAATAGTCGAAGGCATCGGCTTCACTCATCGGGCGGGCGAAATAATAGCCCTGCCCCTGCCAGCAACCCATCTTCTGCAGCATGTCGGCCAGTTCCTGGGTTTCGATACCCTCGGCCGTGACCCGCAGGTTGAGCGATTCCGCCAGTGACAATATGGTGCGGACGATCACGGCTTTATCGTGATCTTCCAGCATGTTGGACACGAAACTTCGATCGATTTTTAGGATGTCGATCGGCAGGCTGTGCAGGCTCGCCAGGTTGGAGAAACCGGTGCCGAAATCGTCCATCGCGATCGGCATCTGCAAATCCTTGAGCGCGAACAGCAATTTGCGCGCCTTGTCCGGATCGGCAATGATCGCGCTTTCGGTCAGTTCGGCGGTCAGGCGATGGCCGCCAATGCCCGAATAGCGCAGCGCTTCCTCGAACATCGATGCGACATCGTCGCGCGCCATCTGGATCGGCGACAGGTTGACGTTGACGCCGACCGGCAGGGCCTGGCCGAATTTCGCGTCCCAGCGGCTCAGCGCCTGCGCCGCTTCATAGGCGGCCCAGCGGCCGAGCGGGGTGATGAGACCGCTCTCTTCCGCGACCGGCACGAACTCCACCGGCGAGACATGGCCCAGTTCCGGGTCATCCCAACGCGCCAGCGCCTCGAAACCGGTAATCTCGCCGGTCTGGAGATGGATCAGCGGCTGATAGGCCAGGGTCAGGCCGCCGTGGGCGAGTGCATCACGCAACCGGCTCTCGATCGAGAAGCGGCGCTGCGCTTCCTTGAGCACGCCATTGCGATAAATCTCGACCTTGCCGGTGCGCTTGGCGATCTTGACCGCCGCCTGCGCCTTGCGGACGACATCATCCGGATCATCCTCCAGATGCGTCGACAGGGCGCAGCCGATGGCGCAATCGACGCGGATCTGCAGGTCGGACAGCCGGATCGGCGAGCTCAGCGCCTCCCTGATCCTCTGAACGATCTGAAGAGAGTCAGACAAGCCATTGTTCAAGCGAGCAAAAATGGCAAAGTCGTTGCCGCCGATGCGGGCCAGCACATCGCCCTGACGCAGGCAGGATTTGAGCCGCTTGGCGACCGTGATCAGCAGTTCGTCACCGGCCATCGGACCCAGCGATTCATTCACCCGGCTGAACCGGCTGAGATCGATCGCGATGATGCCGAACTGGGCATTGTCCGGCCAGCTGCCATTGGCGAGCCGATCATCGATCTCCTCGCCGAAACCGGTGCGGTTGGGCAGTGCGGTCAGGCCGTCCGAAAGCAGCTCGCGCCGCAAATTCTTCTCCATCGTCCGCTCGCTCGTGCGATCGATCGCGGTGAAGAGAAATTGTTCGGTGCGCGCGCCGGTGGCCCGCAGCCGTCCGAGCGTGCAGAGAAAATATTCCGGGCCAAGCTTGCCGTCGCGGCGGATTTCGAAACTTTCCGAATCGCGATCCGACTGGGCGAAACCGGTGACGCGCGCGCGCCATTCGGCCGATGCCTGGGCCGTTGCGGCCGTCCGTTCGCGATGTTCCCGGAACGCCTTGAGGAACGGCTCATTCGCCTCGACAATGTTTATCGCATTGTTTTCACATGATAAAATCGCCGCCGCCTGCGACAGGGCGGTGAGCCATTCGCTCGCTCCGATCATGTGCGGCAGATGCGCGTCATCACCCCCGGGCAAGGGGAGGCCACTGGTCTGTTCAGGGGGCCAGCTACGCACCGACATGGCTTTCATGCCTCTGCCTTATCCGCCAAGGGTAAATATTCGGGAAACGAACATCTGCCGATGGTGCTGAATTTGCGTCAAAACTTGTTGTCGCGCGGGAAGCCTGTCGGTGGCATGCGACCGGCGGCGCCGCGGGCGACCCGCCATGGCGTCATGTCGGCTTCGGTCCGGGTCCGGCCCGTCTCGCCGCCCATCGCCCAGCTGATCCCGTCGCTCAGGCGGAAGGCGATCGCGTCGGACAGGCCGCCGTCGCGATAGCGCTGCATCTGCACCCCCTGCCCGCGCGCCATCTTGGGCATTTCGATGATCGAATAGACCAGCAGCTTCCGGTTCTCGCCGATGACGGCAATGCTGTCCGCCTCCGGATCGACTGCATGCACCACGGCAAGCTTCGCGCCCGTGCGGACATTGACCACCTGCTTGCCCTTGCGCGTCTCCGCCAGGATATCCGCCACATCAGCCAGGAAGCCGCGCCCGTCGGAGGAGGCCAGCAGCAACTGCCCACCCGTCCTGGCCGGCATCAGCGCGACGATGCCGCCCTGATCGTCCATGTCGACCATCATCCGCACCGGATCGCCAAAGCCGCGCCCACCCGGCAGCTTGTCCGCTCCCAGCGTATAGATGCGCCCGCTCGACGTCGCCATCAGCAGCTTGTCGGTGGTATAGGCGTGGAAGGCGAATTGCGGGCCGTCACCTTCCTTGAACTTCAGCGTATCGGCCGCGGCCAGATCACGATGCCCGCTCATCGCGCGAATCCATCCGCGTTCGGACAGGATCACCGTCACCGGCTCGCGCTCGATCATCGCCTCCAGCGGGATCTCGCGCGCCGGGCCGGCTTCCTCGACCAACGTGCGCCGCCGGCCGATCACCGTATCGGGGCCATAGCGCTTGCGCAGGTCGGCAATGTCGCGCTTCAGGCGGGTACGCTGCTTGGCCGGGCTTTCGACCAGCTTTTCCAGCTCCGCCTGTTCCTTGACCAGCTCGGCATGTTCGCGCCGCAGCTCCATTTCCTCCAGCTTGCGCAAGCTGCGCAGCCGCATGTTGAGGATCGCCTCGGCCTGACGGTCGGTCAGGCTGAATTCGGCCATCATCACATCCTTGGGCTCATCCTCGGTGCGGATGATCTCGATCACCCGGTCGAGGTTGAGATAGGCGATGATATAGCCGTCGAGCAGCTCCAGCCGCGCGGCAATCTTCTCCAGCCGGTGCTGCGCCCGGCGGACCAGCACCTCGATCTGATGCTTGAGCCATTCGACCAGCACCGCGCGCAGCCCCAGCACGCGCGGCGTGTGGCTAGCGTCGAGCACGTTGAGGTTGAGCGGAAAACGATTTTCCAGATCGGTCAGCCGGAACAGGCTGTCCTTAAGCACATCGACCGGGACGTTGCGGCTCTTGGGGACGATGACGATACGGATCGCCTCGTCGCTCTCGTCGCGCACATCCTCCAGGATCGGCAGCTTCTTGTCGTTGATCAGCGCCGCAATCTGCTCGATCAGCTTGGACTTCTGCACCTGATAGGGGATTTCGGAAATCACCAGCTGCCAGGTGCCCCCGGCCAGCTTCTCGATCCCTTCCGCTTCCCAGCTGCCGTCCTCGTTGCGGCCGGTGGAGAAACGGGCACGGGTGCGGAAGGAGCCGCGCCCGGTGCGATAGGCTTCGGAAATGATCGCCTGATTATCGACCAACACGCCGCCGGTCGGGAAGTCCGGTCCCTTGACGATCTCCATCAGCGCGGCGTCGTCCGCCTCCGGGCTGTCGATCAGCAGGGTGGCGGCATCCAGCAGTTCGCCGACATTGTGCGGCGGGATGCTGGTCGCCATGCCGACGGCGATGCCGCTGGCGCCGTTGGCCAGCAAATTGGGGAAGAGGCCGGGAAAAACCTCCGGCTCCTCATCCTCGCCATTGTAGGTCGGACGGAAATCGACCGTGCCTTCGTCAAGGCCCGCCATCAGGTCGGCCGCCGCCTGGGTCAGCCGCGCCTCGGTATAGCGCATGGCCGCCGCATTATCGCCGTCGATATTGCCGAAATTGCCCTGGCCATCGACCAGCGGCGTGCGCAGCGAGAAATCCTGCGCCAGGCGCACCATTGCGTCATAGACCGAGGCGTCGCCATGCGGATGATATTTACCGATGACGTCGCCGACGACACGGGCGCATTTCTTGTAGCTGGTGGTGTTGCGCGCCGGATTGGCGACCAGTACGTCCGGGTTCGCGCCGCCCGGCTCCATCCGCAACAGGCGCATCGCCCAGAGCAGGCGCCGATGCACCGGCTTCAGCCCGTCGCGCAGGTCCGGCAGCGAACGCGCGGTGATGGTGGAGAGCGCATAGACCAGATAGCGCTGCGAGAGCGCCGCGTCGAAAGGATGGTCCTTGATAGCGTCGAACGGGTCGCGAAAATCGGTCATCGGGAGTGGCTTAGCAGGACGGGGGCAAAACGGAAACGGATTTGCTCAATAGCCGCTTACGAGCATGTCCAGCGCGGTGGTGATGACATAATGATGCTGCTCCAGCGACAATAGCGGCTTGCCGATGAAACGCGCCGACACCGCTGCGGAAAATTGCGTCATCATCACCAGTTCCTGCCCCTCGACATCGAAGCGCGGATTGAGCCGCGCCATCGGCGTCCCGACCTGCGCGATCGGCACCAGCGGCACGACGAAGCGGGTGGTCAGATGCGATAATAATTCTGCCTGACAGTCCAGCACATAGGCGCCGTCGGGCAATCGGTGCGCGTGAAAGCGCGCCATCAGAACATCCGATATTTTTCGAGCGGCATTCCGTATTTCTCGACATAGGCGTTCGACGCCGCGATCCCCTCGGCATTCTCCGCCTGCCATAGCCGACCACGTTCTGCCGCGATCTCCTGCCGCAAGGCATCTTCGCAAGCACGCGACAGGTTGATGCCAAGAGCCTTGGCTTCCTCCACCAAGGCACTGTCGAGCGAAAGATTGGTCGCCTTGCGCGTTCCGATCCGTTCCTGCTTGGTCATACCGGCACCCCTGCATACAACATGCGCATAGATATACGCATGAACGCTCAACGCGGCAAGAAACGCGCCTCCGGGTCGGCGGCGATGGCGGCAGCAAACTCGGCGCTGATCCAGTCGCGAAAAGCCTTGATCTTGGGCGTGTTGCGGGCGTGGGGCGGATAGACCAGCCAGTAGCTGGCAATCTCGCGGACATAGGAGGGCACCGCCTCCACCAGTTGCCCGGCCTCCACCTCCGCCTTCCAGAGGAAATGGTTGAGGATGGCGACCCCCTGCCCGGCGATCGCGGCGCGGCCCTCCATCACCTGGCTGTCGAGCGCGATGCCGGGCGGGCCATCGGCCGGGTCGGCCTCCACGCCCATCGCCGCGAACCATTCATGCCACCACATGTCGTCGGGCGACAGGCGCGGCAGGGCGTGGAGCGCCTGCCCATCGGCGATCGGCCCGTGCCGGTCGCGCCAGGCCGGACTGCACATCGGCACCAGCCGATTATGGGTCAGCAGCTTCGCCTCCAGCCCCGGCCATTCCCCCTTGCCGCCGCGCACCGCCAGATCGATGCCGTCGCGCGCCAGATCGACCACCGCGTCATCCGCCATGATCCGCACGGCGAGGTTCGGGTGGCGCATCTGGAAGGCGCCGATGCGCGGCGCCAGCCAGAGATGCGCGAAACTGTTGGTGCAGCTTATGCTCAGCACCGCCGAATGATCCTGGGTCAGTGCGGCAAAGCCCTGCCGCATCTGGTCGAAGGCGCGGGTCAGGATCGGTGCGATCTCGCGCCCCTTCTCGGTCAGCGCCACCTTGCGCCCGGTCCGCTGGAACAGGCTGATGCCCAGCCGCTCCTCCAGCAATTTCACCTGATAGCTGACCGCCGCCTGGGTCATCCCCAGCTCCTGCGCGGCGGCCGTGAAATTCTCCAGCCGCGCGGCGGCCTCGAACACACGAATGGCGGACAGGGGCGGCAGCGGCGACATGCGCCATTCGATAAGCTAGGCTTATCTATGCTGTCCATGCTTTTGTTGGCGCCAAGGGTGCCGTTCGGGCAGAGACAGCGGTGCCGGCGGCCCTCCGCGCCCGGCGATGATCATGGACGGAAGGAACAGTGATGCGCGATCAATATGACGCCCGGCTGTGGAACGACAGCCATGAAGAAATCAGCAAGAGCGCCGACCATTTCCTGCATCGCGTGATGCAGGCATTTCGGGTGCTTCACCGCATCGAATGGAGCGCGCCCTGGGCCGATGAACGCCAATGCAAGCGCCCCTGCCAATCGTGAAAATCCCGGCAAGGGGCAAAACAGGGGTTGCGGTTTCCGGTACAGGCGCCACCTTTAGGCCGTGCCCGAAACCGCTCTTCCCCCTCTGCCCGATCTTCCCGCTCCCCCGCCCGCGCTGCTGACCGGCGCCGCCCTGTTCCTCGATTTCGACGGGACATTGGCGCCGATCGCGGATACGCCCGACGGGGTGCATGTCGATGATGATCTGCTCGCCCTGCTGGCGGCGCTGCGGCGCAAGCTGGACGGGCGCCTCGCCATCGTCAGCGGCCGGTCGATCGCCACGCTGCGCGATTTCGGCTTTCAGGATTTCCTGCTCGCCGGCACCCATGGCCTTGAATTTGCCGCGCCCGGCGAAGTGCCGGATGCGCCGCCCCGCCTGCCCGCCATCGATGCGGTCGAACGGGCCTTCCACATCTTTGCCGACACCCGTCCGGGCGTTCTGGTCGAACGCAAGTCGATCAGCGTCGGCCTCCATTTCCGTGGCGCCCCTGATTGTGGCGAGGCCGCCGGCCTGCTTGCCCATCAGCTTGCAGAAGAACATGGCCTGGCCGTGCAGGCGGGCAAGATGCTGTTCGAACTGCGCCCCGGCGGCGCCGACAAGGGCAGCGCCGTCACCCGCCTGATGCAGCAGGCGCCGATGGCCGGCGGCACGCCGATCTTCATCGGCGACGATGTCACGGACGAGGAAGGTTTCGCCGCCGCCGCGCAATTGGGCGGCCATGGCATATTGGTCGGGCCCGCGCGGCACACGCACGCGGCCTTCGGCTTGGAACAGGTTGCCGCCGTCAGGCATTATCTGGCGCAGGGGGTCGCCGCGATCATCTGACCGGCGGCCACCATTCGCATGAACGAAGGGGGCCGAACATCATCGATACCAGCGACCATATCCTGGCCGGAAACGAGCGCGATCTCGACCTCTGGCCGATCGGAAACTGCCAGGCATCCGCCCTGATCGACCGCGCCGGGCGCATGGTCTGGGCCTGCGTGCCACGGGTCGACGGCGACCCCGTCTTCTCAGCCCTGCTCGACAACAAGCATTGGGACAGCAAGGAAGCGCGCGGCTTCTGGGCGATCGAGCTGGAAAATTGCGTCGCGGTCGAGCAGCATTATATCCGCAACACGCCGATCCTGGTCACCCGCCAGAGCGACGGCCAGGGCAATGCGATCGAGATTTTCGATTTCTGCCCGCGCCACAAGCATAAGGGCCGCATGTATCGCCCGGTCGCCTTCGCCCGCATCGTCCGCCCCGCCGCCGGCAGCCCGCGCATCCGCGTTCGCCTGCGCCCCACGACCAGCTGGGGCAAGGAAAATGTCCCGGTCACCTACGGCTCCAACCATATCCGCATGGTCCTGTCCTACATGGCGATGCGGATATCGACCAACGCGCCGATCGGCCTGATCGCACAGGAAAGCTGGTTCCGGCTGGAATCGGACATGCATTTCTTCATGGGGCCGGACGAGGGGTTTTCCGACGCGCTGCGCCCGGCGATCGAGCGGATGCTGGACGACACCATCCTCGAATGGCAGCTCTGGGTGCGCGGCCTTGCCATCCCGCCCGAATGGCAGGAGGCGGTGATCCGTTCCGCCATCACGCTCAAGCTCTGCCAGCATGAGGAAACCGGCGCGATCGTCGCCGCGCTCACTACCTCCATCCCCGAACATGCCGACAGCGGCCGCAACTGGGACTATCGCTACTGCTGGGTGCGCGACGCCTATTATACGGTCGAGGCACTGAACCGGCTCGGCGCCCTCGACGTGCTGGAAACCTATCTCGTCTATCTGCGCAACATCGTCGACGGCGCCAAGGGCGGCCATATCCAGCCGCTCTACGACGTGCGCGGCAATGCAACGCTGCATGAATGGGAGGCCGCGCATCTGCCCGGCTATCGCGGCATGGGGCCGGTACGGGTCGGCAATGCCGCCTATGAACAGATCCAGCATGACGCCTATGGCCAGATCGTCCTGTCCTCGGTCCAGGGCTTCATCGACCGACGGTTGCTACGCATGGCCGGCCATGCCGATTTCGAGGCACTGGAGGCGGTGGGCGAACGCGCCTGGCAGGTTTATGACCAGCCGGACGCAGGCCTGTGGGAATTGCGCACCCGCGCCCATGTTCACAGCTACAGCGCGGTGATGTGCTGGGCCGCCTGCGATCGACTGGCGCATGCCGCCACCGCGCTCGACCTGCCGCTGCGCGCCGCCCATTGGGAAAATCGCGCCGAAACCATGCGCGCCCGTATCATCGAATCCGCCTGGCGCGCCGACAGCAAGGCGATCTCCGCCAATTTCGAGGATGACGCGCGCGACGCGTCTTTGCTGCAACTGCTCGACCTGCGCTTCCTGACCGCTGATGATCCGATGTTCACCGGCACGCTCGAAGCACTGGAAAAGGATCTGCGTCGCGGCAACGACATGCTGCGCTACAGCGCGCCGGACGATTTCGGTGAGCCGGTCACCGCCTTCAATGTCTGCACCTTCTGGCTGATCGAGGCGCTGCATCGCACCGGCCGGACCGAGGAGGCTCGCGAACTGTTCGAGGAGATGCTGTCCCGCCGCACCGCCGCCGGCCTGCTGTCCGAAGATATCGATCCCCATAATGGGGAACTCTGGGGCAATTACCCGCAAACCTATTCGTTGGTCGGCATCATCAACTGCGCCGTCTTGCTGAGCAAACCGTGGAGCGTGATGCGATGAGCCGCCTGATAGTCATTTCCAACCGGGTCAGTCGCCCCAATGGCGCCGCCAATCAGGGCGGGCTGGCCGTGGCGCTGGCCCAGGCGCTGCGCGAAAGCCGCGGCATCTGGGTCGGCTGGTCGGGCGGCACGACCGACAATTTCACCGGCCATATCGGCTTTGCCGACGATGACGGGGTGAAGACCGCGACGATCGACCTGGAAGAACAGGATGTCGACGAATATTATAATGGCTATGCCAACAAGACGCTGTGGCCGCTGTTCCATTATCGCATCGACCTGGCCGAATATGCCCGCGATTTCGAGGGCGGATACAATCGCGTCAACCAGCGCTTCGCCGACACCGCCAGCCCACTGATCGAACCGGAAGACATTATCTGGGTGCAGGATTATCACATGATCCCGCTGGGCCAGATGCTGCGCGACCGGGGCCATCAGAACCGGATGGGCTTCTTCCTGCACATTCCCTGGCCGCCGACCCGCCTGCTGGTATCCCTGCCCCACCATACCAAGCTCGTGAGCACCCTCTTCGCCTATGACGTCATCGGCTTCCATACCGAGGAATGGCTGGAATCCTTCCGCCATTATGTCGAGCGCGAGATGGGCGGCACCGTGGATGGCGATTTCGTCACCGTCGGCGGTCGCACCATCCAGGCCGTCGCCTGCCCGATCGGCATCAATGCCGAGGAATTCAAGCAGGCCGCCGCCAGCGACGCGGCGGTGGAGATGCACCGCCAGGTTCGCGCCTCGCTGCAGGATCGCTCGCTGATCGTCGGCGTCGACCGGCTCGACTATAGCAAGGGTCTGGAAGAACGGTTCAACGGCTATGCCCGCTTCCTGAAGGATCATGCCGAACATCATCGCCGGGTCGTACTGGCGCAGATCGCCCCGCCCTCGCGCGGCGAGGTGGAAAGCTATCAGCAGATCCGCGCCACGCTGGACTCGCTCGCCGGGCGGATCAACGGCGAATATAGCGATGTCGACTGGACCCCGATCCGATACGTCAACCAGGGCTATCCGCGCGACAAGCTGGCCGGCATCTATCGCTCCGCCCGAATCGGGCTGGTGACGCCGCTGCGCGACGGCATGAACCTGGTCGCCAAGGAATATGTCGCGGCCCAGAACCCGGACGATCCCGGCGTCCTGATCCTGTCCCGCTTCGCCGGCGCGGCGATGCAGCTCAAGGATGCGCTGCTCATCAACCCCTATAGCCCCGAAGAGATGTCCGACGCGATCGACCGGGCGTTGGCCATGCCGCTCGACGAGCGCAAGCGGCGCTGGCGGGCGATGATGGACAGCGTCGAGCAACAGGATATCAGCTGGTGGCGCAGCGCCTTCACCGATCGGTTGGCGGCCACCCGCCAGGAAGAGCCGGAGGCCGAACCGGAACCGGCGACCGAATGATTGAGATCAGGCACCGGTCCCGCTAGGCCGGTGCCATGCATAGCGAAGATGATGACGAACCGCGCGGCCTGTGGGCCGCCATCAGCGCCAAATCCGGCGTGATCATTGGCAGCATCGGCCTGATTGCCTGGCTGGCGCTGATCTGGTTCATGTTCGGCGACGTGCTGTAGCGCATCCCCTGCGGATTTCCCCTTGCGCCTCGTTGAACCAGCGGCAGACATGATGCCGCTCCGGCTTCGGGAGCGCCAAATGGGGGATGTCCATGCTCGATCGCCGTTCCTTCCTGGGCAGCGCCGCTGCCGCCTCGCTCGCCGCGCCGATCGGGGCGCAAGCGCTGACCAGCGTGCCGCTGCCGCCCGCCGATCTCCATGCGAAGAATGAAGACGCCTATTGGGCGGCGCTGCGCAAACAGTTCCTGATCCCGGCCGATGTCGTGAACCTCAATGTCGGCACGGTCGGCTCCTCGCCGCGCCCGGTATTGAAGGCGATCTTCGACGGGTTCGAGACGACCGAGCAGATGACCCAGGAAGGGTCGGAGGATTATCCGATCTGGGGCTATGGCGCCTGGGACCAGTATCGCAAGCCCTTCGCCGACTTCATGGGCGCGAAGGTCGAGCAGATGGCGATCCTGCGCAACTGCACCGAGGCCAACAGCTATATCGCCAATGGCTTCGACATGAAGCCGGGCGACGAGGTGCTGATATCCGACGAGGAACATGGATCGGGCGAAATGCCCTGGATGCTGCGGTCGCGCCGCTATGGCGTGGTGGTCAAGAAATTCGCCATGCCCAAGCCGGCGAAGAACGCGGCCGAGATCCTCAACCGCATCAACGACGCGATCACGCCGAAAACCCGGATCATCTTCGTCAGCCATATCAGCACCTCGACCGGCGTGGTGCTGCCGGCGAAGGAGATCGCCGCGCTCGCCCGGTCGAAGGGGATCATCTCCGCCTTCGACGGTGCCCATGCGCCGGGCATGATGAAGGTCGACCTCAACGATATCGGCTGCGACCTCTATACCGGGTCGATGCACAAATGGCTGTTCGCGACCAAGGGCACCGGCTTCCTCTACCTGCGCGACAGAAGCGTGATGGACCGGGTCTGGAACACGATCGCGACCGGCGGCTATGACGACCCGGCCCGCATGGCGGACCGTTACATGCAGATCGGTTCCTCCTGCATCCCGACCTTGATGGGCCTCAATGCCGCGATCGGCTTCGCCAACAGCATCGGCATGGACCGGATCGAGGCGCGCAACCGCATGCTCGCCGACTATATCCATGCCGAGATGATGAAGCGCGGCGCGCAGGACTGGACCTCACCCGATCCGGCGCTGCGCTGCGCGATCGCGACCGTCAACGTGCCGCCCGTGCAGCGGATGGAATTGCAGGACTGGCTCTGGAAAAATCACAAGGTGCGTATTCGCGGCGGCAACCCCAGCAAGCTGCGCCTCGCCACCCCCTATTTCCTCAGCAAGGCGGACATCGACCGCTTCCTTGGCCTGTTCGACGAATATCGGAAGATGAAGGGGGCGTAATCCTCCCCGCTTGCGGGGAGGTCGCATCGCGCAGCGATCACGAAGGGGCGGTGCGTCGTGGCGCACCCCCTCCATCACCGCTACGCGGCGGTCCCCCTCGCCGCTTGCGGGGAGGAACAATTGCACCCCCGCCTATATTGCTCTATGGGCCTGCCCAAGCAGCCCCGGCACCCGCTGATCCTTTCCGATTCGCGTTTGCCGGGGCAAAATCTTTTGTAAGAAAAAGACAGGAACGCGCATGGCCCGTCGCCGCCAGATCTACGAAGGCAAGGCAAAGATCCTTTACGAAGGCCCCGAGCCCGGCACGATCATCCAATATTTCAAGGATGATGCGACCGCCTTCAATGCCCAGAAGAAGGGCACGATTTCGGGCAAGGGCGTGCTCAACAACCGGATTTCCGAGCATATCTTCACCCTGCTCGGCCAGATCGGCGTGCCGACCCACTTCATCCGCCGCCTCAACATGCGCGAACAGCTCGTCCGCCAGGTCGAGATCGTGCCGATCGAGGTCGTGGTGCGCAACGTTGCCGCCGGTTCGCTGTCGAAGAAGCTCGGCATCGAGGAAGGCACCCAGCTGCCCCGCACGTTGATCGAATATTGCTACAAGGATGATGCGCTGGGCGACCCGCTGATCTCCGAAGAACATATCGCCTGCTTCGGCTGGGCCACGCAGGAAGAGATGCACGACATTGCCGACATGGCGATCCGCATCAACGACTTCATGTGCGGCCTGTTCGCCGGCATCGGCATCCGCCTCATCGACTTCAAGCTGGAATTCGGCCGCCTCTACGACGGCGACTACAGCCGCATCATCCTGGCCGATGAAATCAGCCCCGATGGTTGCCGCCTGTGGGACATGGCGACCAACGAGAAGCTGGACAAGGATCGCTTCCGTCGCGACCTCGGCGGCGAAGTCGAAGCCTATCAGGAAGTGGCCCGCCGTCTGGGCCTGCTGCCCGAAGGGCTGGACACCACCGTCCTCGACCTCGACACGCATCGCAAGAAGCGCGAGAAGGACTGAAGATAGAAAGGCCGGCCACAGCGCCGGCCTTTTTTTTGGGTCTCAGGCGAGGATCGCATCCGCCATCAGCTTGAGCCCCAGCAGCACCATCAGCACATAGATGAGCGTATAGAAGCGCGCAGCGTCCACCCGCCGCACCAGCCAGACGCCGGCGAAGGTCGAGACCACCGCCACCGGCACCAGCAGCGCCGTCGCCATCAGATTGGCATGGGTGAACTGCCCCAGCGCAGCATAGGCCGGCACCTTCATCCAATTCATGACAGCGAAGGCGACAGCCGTGGTGCCGACCAGCATGTCGCGCGGCAGCTTTTTGGGCAGCACCCACATCTGGAAGGGCGGTGATCCGGCATGGGCGATCTGGCTGGTGAAGCCGCTTGCGACGCCGAACAGCGTGCCGACCCAGCCCGGCGAGGTCGAGGGCAGGACGATCGCCCCGCCCCGCTCGACCCAGAGCCGCTGCAACCCGAACAAGGTGGAAATGGCGCCGAGCGCGCCCAGCACCGCGGTTTCGGAGACTTGCGCCGCGAACCAGTAGCCCAGCCCGACGCCGATCGCCATGCCGGGCAGCATCACCGCCAGGATATGCCCGTCCCAGCAGCGGCGGAAGGCCCAGACGCTGACCGCATCCTGCAGGATCAGGATCGGCAGCAGGATCGCCGCGCCGCGCACCGGATCGACGCCCAGCGCCATGATCGGCATGGCCAGCGCCCCGACACCGGCAAAGCCGCCCTTGGCGAGCCCCGATATGATGACGGCGATGATGGCACAGGCGAGATAGAGAAGGTCGGGACTCATGCCCCAGCCTTATAAGCAGTTGCCGGCAAAGAGAATAAGCGGGGCGACCTGAGCCGCCCCGCCCGTGACATTCAGTTCCGTTCGCGTCCCAGATTGGGCAGGAAGGCGGTGAGCAGGCCGATCGCCGGCAGGAAGGCGCAGACACGGAACACCATCTCGATACTGCTATGGTCGGCCAACCAGCCCAGCCCGGCCGCGCCCAGCCCACCCATGCCGAAGGAGAAGCCGAAGAACAGGCCCGAGATCATGCCGACCTTGCCCGGCACCAGTTCCTGCGCGAACACGACGATCGCGGGGAAGGCGGAGGCGAGGATCAGGCCGATCATGACGGTCAGCGGCCCGCTCCAGAACAGCCCGGCATAGGGCAGCGCCAGCGTGAAGGGCAGCGCCCCCAGGATCGAGAACCAGATCACATATTTGCGCCCGAACCGGTCGCCCAGCGGCCCGCCCGCGACCGTACCCACTGCCACCGCCGCCAGGAAGGCGAACAGATGGAGTTGCGCATTCTGCACCGACAGGTCGAACCGCTGGATCAGGTAGAAGGTGTAATAACTCGTCAGGCTGGCGAGATAGACATATTTGGAGAAGATCAGCGCCAGCAGGATGGCGATGCCCCGCGCCGCCTGCCCGCGTGGCAGTTCGATATGCAGCGCGCCAGCGCCACCGACCTGCAGCCGACTGAGGCCATGATGGCGATACCAGTTGGCGACATTCCACAACACCGCGCCCGACAGCAGCGCCAGCAGCGCAAAGAAGGCCAGGCTCGACTGGCCCCAGCGCACCACGACCAGCGCGGCCGCCAGCGGCCCCAGCGCCTGCCCCGCATTGCCACCGACCTGGAACAGCGACTGGGCCAGGCCATGGCGACCGCCGGCCGCCATCCGCGCCACCCGCGAGGATTCGGGGTGGAAGACCGAGGATCCGACGCCCAGCAGCGCCGCGCCGACCAGCACCAGTCCATAGCTGTGCGCGATCGATAGCACGGTCAGGCCCGCCAGCGAGAAGAGCGTGCCGCCCGGCAGCGCCATCGGCGTCGGCCGCTTGTCAGCATAGAGGCCGATCATCGGCTGCAGGATCGACGCGGTAATCTGATAGACCAGGGTCACCATGCCGATCTGGCCGAAGCTCAGATGTAGCTCGCTCTTGAGGCCCGGATAGATGGCGGGAAGCAGCGACTGCATCATGTCGTTGAGCAGATGGCAGAAGCTGATCGCCACGATCACGCCAAATGCCGTGCCGCCCGCTGCCAATTGTGCGCCTGCCTTTTCTATCCCAACCCTGTCTATCCGCGTCTCTTTCATTGTCCGTTCCTTTCTGAGGCCGGACCGATTAGCGCTTCCCTTCTCGTCCCGCTTCCGCATATGGGCCAATCTCTTTTGCGATCAGGACAATCATGGATCAGCGGCACCCGGACGATCATGAGCATGTGCCCCGGCCGGTGGTCGGCATCGGCAATGATTATCCGCCCTCCTTCGAACTGGCCGAGCATCAGCATCGCCGCGGGCAATTGCTTTATGCCGCGTCCGGCGTGGTCGCGGTCAGCACGCCGCAGGGCGCCTGGGTCGCTCCGCCCGAACGGGCCGTCTGGATTCCTGGCGGCACGCCCCATGCGGTGCGGATGGTCGGCGCGGTGCAGACGCGTAGCGTGCTGGTCGACCAGGCCGTCCATCCCGGCCTGGCCCGGTCCTGCCGGGTGCTCGGCGTGTCGCCGCTGCTGCGCCAGTTGCTGGTGGAGGCCGCCCATGTTCCGGTCGAATATGCGGAAGCGGCGCGCGATGGCCTGGTCATGCGGTTGCTGGTGGCGGAGATCGAGCGGGCGCCTCTGATCCCGCTTGCTGTGCCCTTCCCGCGCCATGCCGCGCTTGCGGCGCGCTGCCACGCCTTTGTCGAACGCCCCGATGCGCATGTGACGATCGACCAATGGGCCGACGCGCTGGCGATGAACCGGCGTCGCTTCACCCGGTTGTTCCGGCAGGAAACGGGGATGAGCTTCGCGCAATGGCGGCAACAGGCCTGCCTGTCGGCGGCCCTGCCCCGGCTGGCGGCGGGCGAACCGATCACGACGATCGCGCTGGATCTGGGCTATGACGGGCCGGCCAATTTCTCGACCATGTTCAAGCGGGCGCTGGGCGTCTCGCCCAGCCGCTATCGCCCCTGATCCTCAGGCGGACTTGGCGCGATAGCCCACCAGCAGGCCGAAGCAGAAGGTTGCGAACAGAGCCAACTGAACCCGCCCATGCGGGTCATCATAGCCCACAATCTGCTGCCCCCAGGCAAAAAGCCCCACAAACATTGCCAGTGCCAGACCGGACATGCCCCATATCCCTGTAAAAACTCCGGCCTCAGATTATCCTCAGCTTCCTAAGAAAGTCATAATCTCTTGCCTGCGCGCCGCGCCGCGCCTAGGGGGAGCGGCAAAGTTCATCCCCCCGCATCGGCGGGCGGCATGCCAAGGAGTTTGCACCTCATGAAAGCCCGCATCTTCGTCACTCTCAAGGGCGGCGTCCTCGATCCGCAGGGCCGTGCGATCCATCACGCGCTCGAAGGCCTGGGCTTTGGCGGCGTCAACGACGTGCGCGCCGGCAAGCTCATCGAGCTGGACCTGGCCGATGGCACCAGCGACGAAGATATCGACGCCATGTGCCGCAAGCTGCTGGCCAACACGGTCATCGAAAACTACCGCATCGAAAAGGTGGCCTGAGCCATGAAGAGCGCCGTCATCGTCTTTCCGGGCAGCAATTGCGACCGCGACCTGGCGGTGGCGTTCGAGGCTGCGACCGGTTCCAAGCCCACCATGGTGTGGCATCGCGATACCGAACTGCCCGACGACATCGACCTGATCGGCGTGCCCGGCGGCTTTTCCTATGGCGACTATCTGCGCTCCGGCGCGATGGCCGCCCGCTCGCCGGTGATGCAGGCCGTCGCCCGCGCCGCTGACCGGGGTGCCTTTGTCCTGGGCATCTGCAACGGCTTCCAGGTACTGACCGAAAGCGGTCTGCTGCCCGGCGCGCTGCTGCGCAACGCCGGCGGCCATTTCGTCTGCCGCGACGTCGCCCTGACCGTCGAGAACGCCCAGAGCGCCTTCACCAGCCGCTATGCCGCCGGCGAAGCGATCAGCTTCCCGGTCGCCCATCATGACGGCAATTATTTCGCCGACGACGCCACGCTCGATCGGCTGGAAGGCGAAGGCCGCGTCGCGCTGCGCTACGCCCAGAACATCAACGGCTCGGCCCGCAACATCGCTGGCGTCCTCAACGAAGCCGGCAATGTGCTGGGCATGATGCCCCACCCCGAGCGCGTGATCGAACCGGCCCATGGCAACACCGACGGCCAGCGCCTGTTCGCTGGCCTGGTGGAAGGCCTGCTCGCCCGCGCCTGATCCACCAGATCGAAATCGCAAAAAAGCCCGCCACGCATCAGCGCGGCGGGCTTTTTTTTACGTCCGGCTGCGGCGATTCCGGCATCGGTCCTGACTTGCATCACCCCCCCTTTGTTCTACACCAGATGGACACTGACCAAGGGGGATCAATGATCGGCAAATCGCGCGCGCAGCTGATGGCCTTGCTGCTATTGCCGACGGCCGCTCAAGCCGCCGAATCCGGCACGATCGCGGTTCCCGAAGCGGTCCTTGCGCTAAATGGCTGCTGGCAAGGCGAAGGCAACGTGATGGGCAAGCCGGTCAGCGTGTCCATCCGCGGTCAGCCCATCACGCTTGACGCCATGCTCGCACTCGATGTGGAAAGCAGCGCCCTGGCCGATCCCAGGGATCGCTACGCCGCGCATCTGATCTTCGGCGGCACCAAAAAATCCCATCCGATCATCGGTTTCTGGGCCGACAGTTTCGGCGGCGCCTTCACCGCCCTTGGCGAAGGCGAAAGCCAGCCCGATGGCTTCGACATCGGCTATGCCTATCCCGACGCGACCTTCGTCAACCGTTGGCGCATCAAAGGCACGCAACTGACATGGAGCATCGTCGCGCGGGATGAGGCAAATGCCGAAAAGCCCTTCGCCAGCTACAGCCTCCACAAGGTTGCGTGCGCGCCCGCCAAGGCGCCCTAAACAATCAGGCTCTAGCCGCCCCGGTGATAGTCATAGTCATAGGCCCGGCCATGCGCCTTGGTCAGCACGGCGCCGACGATCGAGCCGCCGGCCCGGCGCAGTCGTTCCACTGCCACCCGCAGGCCGCCATGATGGTTGCGGCCCCATTCGACCACCAGCAGCGTGACCTGCACCTTGGCGGCGAGCAGTTGCGCGTCGGACATGCCCAGGATCGGCGGCGCATCGATCAGCACCGTGTCATAGCGGTCGCGCACCGCGCCCAGCAGCGCGTCGAGCGCCGGGGTGGAGAGCAGTTCCGCCGGATTGGGCGGCACCGCGCCACAGGGCAGCAGTGATACGCCCGCGACACCGCTGTCGAGGATCAGATCCTCGACCTTGCCCTGGCCCGTCAGCACCTCGCTGATGCCGCGCGTCGCGGTCACCCGGAACAGGCTGTGCTGCACCGGCCGGCGCATGTCGGCGTCGATCACTAGCACCTTCTTGTCCAGCCGCGCCAGCGCGCGGGCCAGCGCGTTGACGGTCAGCGACTTGCCTTCCTCCTCCTGCGCGCTGGTAACCAGGATGGAGCGCGGCAGGCCGGCAACCGATGCCAGTTGCAGCGACGCCGCGATCGGCGCGAAGATGTCGGGCGCACTCGGCTGGTCGCCGGTGGTCGGCACTGCGCCCAACAGCGGCAGGTCGACCCGCTCCGCCAGCGTATCGGCCGACGTCACCGCATCGTCGAACATGTGCCGCGCCGCGATCAGCAGCAGGCCCAGCAGCATGCCGCCGAGCAGCGCGACCAGCATGATCTGGCCGGCATGGGGGGCAAAGGGCGTGGTCGGCACCGCCGCCCGGTCGAGCGGCTGGATGCGGCCGGCCTGGAAGCCCGCTTGCGACGCCATGTCCCGATAACGCTGCAACAGGCTGTCATGCAGCAGGCGATAGGTCTCGACCGACCGGCTCATCATGCTCATCTGCATGTCGCGGCCGCGCTCGACCCGTGCATCGCCTTCCAGCGCGGCGATTTCCGAAGCGATCTGCTTCTCGCCATGCGCCGCCACCTCATATTCCTGGCGCAGCGACGCGCGGATTGTGTTGGCCATGCTCTCGGCCTGGTCGTCGAGCGCCGCCAACCGCGCCCGCGCCTCGCGCATTTCGGGATGGGCATCCTTGCGGAACTGCCGCTCCTCGACCAGTGCCGCCCGCGCCTGCGCCCGTTCCGCCATCAACTGCTGCATGGCGCCGTTGCCCAGCACCTCGGGCAGCGTCTCGGCGCTCGCCGCCTTCGCGCTTTCCCAGCGCTTCTGCGCGGCGATGCGGTCGGCGACCGCCTGCGCGCGGAAGGCGTTGAGCTGCGCCAGACGCGCCGCGGTCGATCCTTCCGGCACCGGCGCGGCCTCCGGCTTTGCATCCTTGCCGTCGCTCTTCTTGTCCTCGTCCGTAGCCGCCTCGGCCGGCACCGCGCCAGTGCGCGAGGCATAGACCGCCAGATCGCGCTCGGCCCGTTCCAGATCCTTGCGCGCGCCATCCAGCTCGCCCAGCAGGAAGCGACGCGCCTGCACGCCGGATTCAAAGCCGCGCTTCAGGTCCGCCCGGATCAGGCTGTCGGCATAGCTGTTCGCCACCCGCGCCGACAAGGCCGGATCGGCGCTGACGAAGCTGATGCGTAATACCCGCGACTTGCCCGGCAGTTCGACCTGCAGATTGTCGCGCAGCAGCTTGATGACCTGCTCATGTTCGACCTGGCGCTGGGTCAGGCTGCCCTGCCCCTGTGCCGGCCGGCGCGCATCCATGCCCTGGAAGAAGACCGGGCTGCCGACCAGCGCCAGATCGCGCGCGACATCCTCGGCCAGTGCCCGGCTGCGCAGCACTTCCAGCTCGGTCTGCATCATGCTTTCGGTGTCGGCGGCGCTGACCGGCTTCTGCATCGCGCCGGCGCCGGCAGCCCCCGCCGGCACATCCTCCACCTCGACCGAGGCGGTCGCGCGATAGTCGGGCGTCGATAGCAGGATATAGATGACGCCCGCCAGCACGCAGAGCGCCATGGTGACGAACAGGATGACGCGGTGCCGCCGCACCACGGTCCATGTACCGCGCGCGCTCTCGACAAAGCGGGTGGTGCGATCTTCCTCGCCGGCCTGACGCTGTTCCAGTTCGATGATCCGGGACACCATCAATTGCCTCCGTCTATGGCGATGAAGCCGGTCGCGACGGCGGGAATGGCGATCAGCGCGCCGCCAAGGATAGCCTTGGCGCGCGACAGGCCGACGATCACCAGATCGCCGGGCAATATTTCAGGATCGGGCGCTTCGCCCTTGCGAATGGCGCCCAGGTCGAATGTCGCGGCCTGGCGCTGCCCCTCGACGGTGCGGACCACCACCACCTGCCCCAGGCTCGCCAGCCGGGTCGGGCCATGGGCCAGCGCTACCGCCTGGATGAGGCCGATCCGTCCTTCGATCGGGAACAGGCCGGGCTCGCGCACCTCGCCATCGACGGTGATGCGGCGACCGACCGCCTGCTTCACGAACACCGTCACCTGCGGCGACACCAGATAGCGCTCGCCCAGCCTACCGGCGATCACGTCCGACGCCTCGCCGGCGGTCAGCCCGCCAATCGACACATCGCCGACCAGCGGCATGCGGACCATGCCCGCCGCGCTGACCCGCGCATCCTCCAGCGACAGGTCGGGCTCATGATAGACCTGGACGCGCAGCACATCGTCGGGGCTGATGACATAGTCGCGACCCACCGCGGCGGGCGCAGGCATCAACGCATAGGCAGCTTCGCCGCGCGGAGCATCCTCCACGGTCGAGCAGCCGGCGAGCAGCATCGCCGCTGCCGCGACGGCGCCGCCCCTCATGCCCTTGCCATAGTGCCCCAAAATCTGGCGCTTCATGCGCATCAACACCCCATTGCGAACCGGGTGCGGCCCGCAAAAGGGCCGCTCGGCTCGGGGGTTAGCGACGCGGCACCGTCATGGCAACCGTGCGGGGGGCAGGACGAACCGCCCGGCCGACGATCAGACCGCGATGCGCTGCGCGGCCGGCGCGGGCTGACGACGCGGCTGGTCGGGCCAGATGCCGCGCGTGTCATAGACGGCCTTGCCGGCACGTTCGTCGACGGGAACGGATTTGAACATGTCATGATCGACAAGAATGATGAACACGCCGCATTGTTCCAGAGCCGTATCGAGATCGATCAGTTCGGCGCCGGTGCCGGCGAACTCCATCGGCAGATCCTGCGCATAGGGTTCGACCAGCTTGACCCGCTTGCCGTAGCGGCGGGCGAGCCGGCTGGCGACCTTGACCGCCGGGCTTTCGCGGAAATCGTCGATGTTCGGCTTGAAGGCGAGGCCGAGGCAGGCGACATCCTCGGCGGCAAAGGCGTCGATCATGTCCGACGATTTGGCCACGACATAATCGGTCTTGCCGTCATTCACCTCGCGCGCGGTGCGGATGATGCGGGCATTTTCCGGGTCGCCATGGACGATGAACCAGGGATCGACGGCGATGCAATGGCCACCGACGCCCGGCCCCGGCTGGAGGATGTTGACGCGCGGATGACGGTTGGCCAGGCGGATCACTTCCCACACGTCGATGTCCATGCGGTCGGCGATCACCGACAATTCATTGGCGAAGGCGATGTTGACGTCGCGGAAGCTGTTTTCCACCAGCTTCACCATCTCGGCCGCGCGCGCCGTGGTGGTGATGCAGGCGCCGCGCACGAACTGGCGATAGAAGCCCAGCGCCTTGCGCGCGCAACGCGGCGTGATGCCGCCGATGCAGCGATCATTGTCGATCAGCTCGACCAAAATACGGCCGGGCAGCACCCGCTCGGGGCAATAGGCGATGGCGATGTCGCCCGCGACGCCGGGCGCCGGCATCCTGAGGTCGGGGCGCAGTTCGGCGATCAGGTCGCGCATCGCCTCGGTCGTGCCGACCGGCGAGGTGGATTCCAGGATCACCGTATCGCCGTTCTTCAGCACCGGTGCGACGGTCCGCGCCGCCTGCAGCACATAGGAGATGTCGGGCGCGCGGTCCTCGGCCACCGGGGTCGGCACGGCGATGATGAAGACGTCGCTGGCCTCGACGCTAAGCGATGCGCGCAGATTACCGCGTGCCACCACGCCCTGCACCAGGCCGTCCAGATCGACTTCCTCAATATGGACCCGGCCCGAATTGACCGTCTCGACCACATGGGCGCTGACATCGACACCGACGACCTGCGCCCCGCCGCGCGCGATCAGCGCCGCAGTCGGCAGGCCGATATAGCCCAGGCCAATGACGGAAACCTTCTGCTTGCTGTCGACGGGCATGGGGGAGATAATCCTTCATTCACCAAAATTCGGAGCGACATTGCCCGGAAATGTTGAAGATTTGGGTAATGTCAGGCGGCAAGATGCGCCGCGCCGGCCGTTCCTGCAATGATATCGGCAATCCGCTCGGCCGCCTTGCCGTCGCCGAACGGGTTATGGGCACGGGCCATCGCCTGATAGGCGGCATCATCGTCGAGCAGCGCCAGCACCTCGCGTACGATCCGTTCCCGGTCCGCGCCGACCAGCTTTGCCGTGCCCGCCTGCACCCCCTCGGGCCGCTCGGTCGTCTCGCGCATCACCAGTACCGGCTTGCCGAGCGAAGGCGCCTCTTCCTGCACGCCGCCGCTGTCGGTCAGCACCAGATGGCACAGATCAAGCAGACGGACGAAATGCGGATAGTCGAGCGGTTCGATCATCGCGACATTGGGCAGGTCGCCCAGCACCGCATCCATGACCGGACGGACATTGGGATTGGGATGGACGGGGAAGATCACCGCGACATCCGGCCGCGCGGCAATGTCCGCGATGGAACGGGCGATCGCCTCCATCCCGCCGCCGAAATTCTCGCGCCGGTGGCTGGTGACGGCAACGATCCGCTTGCCCGCGAAACGCGCCGCCAGATCATCAAGGCCGCTGGCCAGCGCCGGTTCGTCATGGACCCGATCGACCGTCGCCAGCAGCGCGTCGATCACGGTATTCCCCGTGACATGAATGCCGGCCGCATCGCGATTTTCCCGCAGCAGTGCGTCGGCCGCCGCCTGGGTCGGCGCGAAATTCATGTCGGCAATGCACGCCACGACGCGGCGATTGACCTCCTCGGGCCAGGGATGATGGATGTCGCCACTGCGCAGGCCAGCCTCGACATGGGCGACCGGGATCTTGCGATAATAGGCCGCCAGGCTCGCGACCATCGTCGTCAGCGTATCACCATGCACCACCACCCGGTCGGGCTTTTCCGCGTCGAACGCCTCGCCCAGCGCGACGATCAGCTTGGCGGTCAGCCCGTCCAGCGTCTGGTTGGGCGTCATGACGTCCAGATCGATGTCGGGCACGATGCCGGCAATCTGCAGCACCTGGTCCAGCAGGCCGCGATGCTGCGCCGTCACGATCACGCGGGTGTCGATATCGGCACGCGCCTTGAGCGCGTGGATCACCGGAAACAGCTTGATCGCTTCCGGCCGTGTCCCAAATACCAGCGCTACTTTCACTCTGTGCCCTTTCGTTCGGATGCGCCTTCCCTGGCAAAAAAGGGTAACCAGCCGCTAAACGGTAGCATGGTAATTACGCAAAGGCGCGAATTGTATTGCGTTATGACTATGCTAGAGCCTCAAACCAATCACTTCCCGTTTGGAGTTCCACCAACTCATGAAAATCACCATGATCGGCACCGGCTATGTCGGCCTCGTCTCCGGGGCCTGCTTTGCGGATTTCGGCCATGATGTCGTCTGCGTCGACAAGGATGCGGGCAAGATCGCCGCGATCGAGGCCGGCACGATGCCGATCTACGAACCCGGCCTCGACCAGCTGGTCGGCACCAACGCCGCCGCCGGTCGCCTGACCTTCACCACCGACCTGCCCGAAGGCGTGAAGGGCGCCGACGCCATCTTCATCGCCGTCGGCACGCCCTCGCGGCGCGGCGATGGCCATGCCGACCTCAGCTATGTCTATGCCGCCGCCAAGGAGATCGTCGAATCCCTCGATGGCCCGGCGGTCATCGTCACCAAGTCGACCGTGCCGGTCGGCACCGGCGACGAGGTCGAGCGGATCGCGCGCGAACTGCGCCCGGACCTCGACATCCAGGTCGTGTCGAACCCCGAATTCCTGCGCGAAGGCGCCGCCATCGGCGACTTCAAGCGCCCCGACCGCGTCGTCGTGGGCACCACCGGATCGGAACGCGCCATTTCGGTGATGAGCCAGGTCTATCGCCCGCTGAACCTGAACCAGGCGCCGCTGATGTTCACCGGCCGTCGCACGGCCGAACTGATCAAATATGCCGCCAACGCCTTCCTGGCGACCAAGATCACCTTCATCAACGAGATGGCGGACCTGTGCGAGGCGGTCGGCGCCGAAGTGCAGGACGTGTCGCGCGGCATCGGCCTCGACAAGCGGATCGGCAGCAAGTTCCTTCATGCCGGTCCGGGCTATGGCGGCTCCTGCTTCCCCAAGGATACGCTGGCCCTGGTCAAGACCGGGCAGGATTATGACGCGCCGATCCGCATCGTCGAAACCGTGGTGCAGGTAAACGACCTGCGCAAGCGCGCCATGGGCCGCAAGATCGTGAAGGCGCTGGGCGGCGAAGCGCGCGGCAAGACCGTCGCCTTGCTGGGCGTCACCTTCAAGCCCAACACCGACGACATGCGCGACGCGCCCAGCCTGGCGATCGTGCAGGCGTTGGAGGATGCCGGCGCGAAGGTCGTCGCCTATGATCCCGAGGGCATGGACGTCGCCGCGCCCATGATGCCCGGCGTCACCATGGTCGGTTCGGCCTATGAGGCCGCTTCCGGCGCCGACGCGCTGGTGCTGGTGACCGAATGGGACGCCTTCCGCGCGCTGGATCTCAAGCGCCTGGCCAGTTCGATGAGCGCACCGGTGCTGGTCGACCTGCGCAACATCTATCCGGTCGCGGAAGCGGAAGCCGCCGGCTTCACCGTCACCCGCGTGGGTGGAAAGGGCAGCGCCGCCTGATGTGGCCATGGGAAGAGGAGGGCGTCAGCGCCCTCCCCCGACTGCGCCACTGGCTGCTGGCGGCCATGCTGATCCTGGGCGCAATGCTGGCCGTGCCGATCTTTGCCGCCCTCACCTGACGCCGTCAGGCCTTGAGCTTCCAGCCCTTGCGCAGCAGCACATAGCAGAGCACCGCCAGCCCGGCATTGAGCGCCAGCAGCACCACGCTGCCGACCAGCACATTGCCATCCGCCGCCGCGACGAAGCCATAGCGGAAACCGGAAATGGCGTAGAAGAAGGGGTTGGCGTGGCTGATCGCCCGGAAGAGCGGCGACAGGCGGTCGATCGAATAGAAGGTGCCCGACAACAGCGTCATCGGTCCGATCACGAAATTGGTGATGGCGGCGGCATGATCGAATTTTTCCGCCCAGATCGACGTCATCACGCCGATGAAGGCGGTCAGACTGGCGCCCATCAGGCCGAACCAGATCACCGCCCACAGATGCGTCGGCGTCACATGCACGCCGGGCCACAGCGCCATCGCCCCCCACAGCGCCAGACCGACCGCCACCGCACGCGTCACCGCCGCGCCGACCAACGCCAGCAGCAATTCGCCCACCGACAGCGGCGGCATCAGATAGTCGATCAGCGTCCCCTGCATCTTGCCCGCCAGCAGCGAGAAGCTACTGTTGGCAAAGGCATTGTTCATCATGCCCATCATCATCAGGCCGGGCGCGATGAAATCGGCAAAGGGCACGCCCAGCACCTGGCGGTTCGCCCCGCCCAGCGCGATGGTAAAAATCACCAGGAACATCAGCGTGGTGACAGCCGGCGCCCAGATCGTCTGGAGCTGCACCTTCATGAAGCGCCGCACCTCCTTGCGGTAGAGCGCGCGCATGCCGGCCCAATTGACGTTGCGGATCACCAACTCCCCCGGTTCATGGAAGGGAACGGGTGCGGGATGGGCGGCTGCAATTTTGGGCTGGTCGTTCATGATGGGATCGACTATCGGCTGGTCCGTTATGCCGCAAGGGCGTTCTGCGCGGTTGGAAGTCGCGCCTGCATGCCCCATATAGGGCGCATAGCACAGATTGTGAGGAGTTTTCATTGTCCTGGACCGACGAACGTATCGACCAGCTCAAGGCGATGTGGGAAAAGGGCCTGACCGCGAGCCAGATCGCGGACGAACTGGGCGGCGTCAGCCGTAACGCGGTGATCGGCAAGGCGCATCGCCTTGGCCTGCAGTCGCGCCCGTCCCCGGTGAAGGCCAACGAGGCGCCCAAGAAGGCCGCGCCCGCCCGCAAGCCGGCAGCCCCTGCCCCGGAAGCCGAAGCGCCCCGCGCCGCCGCGCCCGTGGCCGCCCCGCCGCCGCCGCCGCGTCCGGCCCCGGTCGCTGCACCGGCTGCGCCTGCCGCACCGGCTGCCGCCGCTGCCCCCAGCGACGCGCCTGCCGCGCTGCAGCCGCGCATCGTGTCGGTCGGCCCCGGCGGCTTCCTGCGCCAGGGCCCCGGTGACCAGCAGGCCCCGATCCCGCCGGCACCGCCGCGCCGTCTGGTGCCCGCCAAGCCGAGCGCCGAAATTGCCGGCAAGACGAGCCTGCTCGACCTGACCGAGCGGATCTGCAAGTGGCCGATGGGCCATCCGGGCGAGCCGGACTTCCATTTCTGCGGCGAAGCGGTGAACCCCGGCTTCCCCTATTGCGTCGAACATTGCGGCCGCGCCTATCAGGCACAGCTGCCGCGCGGCACGCGCCGCCCGCCCCCGCCGCTGCCCTTCGGCGGCCCGCGGGTCCGCTGAGCGAAACGAGACAAGGAAGGCCGCCCCACCGGGCGGCCTTTTCTTTTGCCCCTATTTACCGACCAGTTGCGGATTTTCCGCCTTCCAGACCATCGCGGCATGGATGCGCCGTTCGACGCTGGGATGGTCGTAGAACAGGATTTCCTCCAGCCGCGAGGGCGATGAGGCGCGATATTCGATCGTCTTGACCAGCGCCTTGGCAAGGCCATCGGGCTCATGCGCGACCTTGAGCGAGAAACGGTCGGCGGCATTCTCGTCATAGCGGCTGATGCTGTTCATCAGCGGCACCAGGAATATCCCGACCACCGCCGCCACCGCCCAGGCGACTGGCATATGCGCCGGATCGCTGATCGCGCTGCCCGCGCCGAACCAGCGCGCCGCCACCGGATAGAGCCGGTCGACCAGGAAGAAGAGCAGCATCGCCAGCAGGCTCATGCCGCCGGCCAGCCACAGCACATGATGTTCGGCATAATGGCCCATTTCATGGCCCACCACGCCGCGCACCTCGGCCAGGTCGGCGCCGCGCTTGAACATGGTGTCGCTCATCGCCACTCGCGCCGTGCCGAACAGGCCGGAGACATTGGCGGTATAGCGTTCGGACTGCTTCGACCCGTCATAAATATAGATTTTGTCGCCCGGCACGCCGGCACGATGGGCCAGTTCGACCACCGCATCGCGGGTCGGCCCGGCGGGCGCTGGCGTATAGTTATTGAACAGCGGCTCGATCGCGACCGGCGCGATCACCACCATCAGGATGATGCCCAGCACGACCACCAGCCCCGACCAGGCCCACCACCAGCGCGGCGTGCGGCGCATCAGCGCATAGATGGCGACCGCCAGCAGCGCCACCAACGGGATGCTGATCGCACTCGACAATATATCCTCGCCCAGCCAGCCGCCAAAACCCTGGCTGGTCAGCCCATAGCTGCGCTCGCGTCCCCAATTGACATAGATGGACCAGGGCAGTTCGATCAGCCAGTCGAGCAGGAAGAAGAGCAAGGCGGACAGGAACACCGCCAGATTGGGGCGCCGCACATGCACCCGCCGCCCCAGCCGCACCAGCAGGCCGCTGCGCCAGATCAGCGCCATGGCGACCAGTGTCACCAGCATGCCCCAAAGCAGCAGCCAATGCCCGCCCTGGGTATAGGCCATCGCCCGTTCATGCTGGGCCGGCGACAGCGTCGCCAGATAGGCGGCGGTCGCCGCATCGGGGTTGAAACCTGCCGCCATATTCTCGACCTCCCGCCATATCCTGTCGGCGGGAAGCTATGTCGGGCGCGGGATCAGGTAAAGATCACAAGAGGAAAGGGCCGGAGCATCGCCCCGGCCCCTTCATTGCGGCGGATCAGAAGCGGAAGCTGGCGGTCGCCATCAGGCTCTGATTGTCGAACTTGTCGCCACGGTTGATGCTGGTGCCGCCGGATGGCGTGATGATGAAGGGGTTGGTCGCGGGCGCGCTGCCCTGCCCCACATCGACGCGATAGTCGCCGGTATTGTAACGGGTCCAAAGATAGCGGGCGCCGATCGAGAAATTCTGCGCAACCTTGGCCTCGACACCGCCGCCCATGGTGTAGCCCCAGGCATCTTCCTTGCGGTCATATTCGGTGAAGCTGTTGGCGGTGTTGCTGGTGTCGAAATGATTCTTCACCTTGGCATAGGCCAGGCCGCCGGTGATGTAGGGCATGACGCCGCCATCGGTGGTATAGCCCAGCCGCGCGCGCAGATTGGCGTTCCAGCCGATCCGCCGGGTCATGGTATAGCTGGCCGGCGTGGTCGAATATTCGGTCACGCTGTCGCTGACATAGGCCTTGCCCGCTTCGCCGACGATGCCCGCGACGATATTGCCGAACTGCCGGTCATAGCCGACATGGCCCATCCAGCCGATCGCATCCTTGTCGCCATTGCAGCCGCTGGCCGGCGTCGCGCCCCGTGCCGAACCGCCGCAGGTGCCGGGCGAAAAGGCATTGGCCCCGGCCGCCGTGGTGACGACATTATCATAATTGCCGTCCCCGTCCGTGTCGAAGCGCAGATGTTCGCCACCATCACCCTTCGACCAGTTATAGCCGAAGGAACCGCCGACATAGGGGCCGGTCCAATCGACCTTGCCGCTATCCTGCTGCGCCATTGCCGGCGTCACCAGGGCGAGCGCCAGCGTGGCGCCGATCGGCGCAAAATGCTTGAATGTCATGAATTTCTCCAGCCTGACCTTGGGAATATACCCTGATGGAGGCAACGGACCGGACGGCCGGTTTGTTGCACCACGGCTTGTAACAATTGATTGCTGACGATCGCGTGCGCGCAGCGCTTGCACCCGACGCCCGGCTGCCTATAGCTTGGCGGAATGTCCGAAGACCTGTTCGCCTCCGCCCAGTCCACCACCTCGCCGGGCTATGACGCCTCCACCATCGAAGTGCTCGAAGGGCTGGAGCCGGTCCGGCGCCGTCCGGGCATGTATATTGGCGGCATCGACGAGCGCGCCTTCCACCATCTCGCCTCCGAAGTGCTCGACAACAGCATGGACGAAGCGGTGGCCGGTCATGCCACGCGGATCGAGATCAGCCTGGAACCGGGCAACAAGCTGACCATCACCGACAATGGTCGCGGCATTCCGGTGGACGACCACCCGAAATTCCCCGGCAAGTCGGCGCTGGAAGTCATCCTCACCACGCTCCATTCGGGCGGCAAGTTCGAGGGCAAGGCCTATGCAACCTCGGGCGGCCTGCATGGCGTGGGCATCAGCGTCGTCAACGCCCTGTCGATCAAGACGGTGGTCGAGGTCGCACGCAACAAGGAACTGTTCCGCCAGAGCTTCAGCCAGGGCCTGCCCACCAGCGGCCTGGAAAAGGTCGGCGCCGCCCCCAACCGGCGCGGCACCGCGGTCAGCTTCATTCCCGACAGCGAGATTTTCGGCGAGCAGAAGTTCAAGCCGGCCAAGCTCTATCGCCTCGCCCGGTCCAAGGCCTATCTGTTCGCCGGGGTCGAGATACGCTGGAAATGCGCGCCCGAACTGATCGGCGATGACACCCCGCCCGAAGCGGTGTTCCAGTTCCCCGGCGGCCTGGCCGACCATCTGAAGGAGCAACTGGGCGACCGCGAATGCGCCACCACGCAGTTCTTTTCGGGCAATCAGGATTTTCCGGGCGAGGCCGGCCGGGTCGAATGGGCTGTCGCCTGGCCGCTCTGGTCCGACGGCAGCTATAGCTGGTATTGCAACACCATCCCGACCCCCGATGGCGGCACCCATGAAAACGGCCTGCGCGCCGCACTGGTGAAAGGCATCCGCGCCTTTGGCGAACTGGTGGGGCAGAGGAAGGCGAAGGACATCACCGCCGATGACATCATGACGTCATCGGAAATCATGCTGTCGGTCTTCATCCGCGATCCCCAGTTCCAGAGCCA
This sequence comes from Sphingobium sp. IP1, assembly GCF_002708645.1. Lineage (NCBI taxonomy): Bacteria > Pseudomonadati > Pseudomonadota > Alphaproteobacteria > Sphingomonadales > Sphingobiaceae > Sphingobium > Sphingobium sp. IP1. The sequence continues at coordinate 7,827 of NZ_NOIW01000035.1, read as the reverse complement.
GACCAAGGATCGGCTCACCAGTCCCGACGCCGCGCGCCTGGTCGAAAATGCCGTGCGCGACCATTTCGACCATTTCCTGACCGACCATATGGACCGGGGCAAGGCGCTGCTCGCCTATGTCATCGACCGCATGGACGAGCGCCTGAAGCGCAAGCAGGAAAAGGAGGTCAAGCGCAAGACCGCCACCAGCGCGCGCAAGCTGCGCCTGCCCGGCAAGCTCACAGATTGTTCGAACGATGACCCGGAAGGTGCTGAAATCTTTCTGGTTGAAGGCGACTCGGCTGGCGGATCGGCCAAGCAGGCGCGCGACCGCAAGACGCAGGCGATCCTCCCGTTGCGTGGCAAGATCCTCAACGTCGCCTCAGCAAACACTGCCAAGATATTGGCAAACCAGGAAATTGCCGACATGATCCTGGCGCTGGGCTGCGGCACGCGCAAGGATTGCAACCCGGACAATCTGCGCTACGAACGCATCGTCATCATGACCGACGCCGATGTCGACGGCGCCCATATCGCCACCCTGCTGATGACCTTCTTCTTCCAGGAAATGCCCGAGCTGGTGCGGCGCGGCCATCTCTATCTGGCCCAGCCGCCGCTCTATCGCCTGACCGCCGGCGGCAAGAGCCTCTATGCGATGGACGATGCCCAGCGCGAGGCGATGCTAGCCAAGGAATTCAAGGGGAAGAAGGTCGAGATCAGCCGCTTCAAGGGGCTGGGCGAAATGAACCCGATGCAGCTGCGCGAAACCACCATGGATCCCAAGACCCGCAGCCTCATCCGCATCACCCTGCCCGACGATATCGAGGATCGCCAGCAGGTGCGCGATCTGGTCGAACGGCTGATGGGCACCAACCCGGCCCATCGCTTCGCCTTCATTCAGGAAAATGCGGCAGCGGTCGATGAGGAAGCGATTGACGCATGAGACTGCTGGCGGCCGCGCTTGTCCTCATCGGGATGGCGCTGCTGCCGGGTCGCGCCATGGCTGATCCCGCCCCCGCCTTTCGCGCGCGCGCCGCGCAACTGGTGACCATCCTCGCCGGCCCCGGCAACGAATCGGACTTCTTCTCCCCCGTCTTCATCGACGCCATCCCGGTCGACCGCTGGCGCGCGCTCGCCGCCGACCTGCGCCGCCAACATGGCCGGCCGGTCGCGCTTGGCGCGCTCACCCAGCAGAGCGCAACCGCCGGGCAGATGGAGGTCCGCTACGAACGGGCGATCGTCGCCATCACGCTGGTGATCGCCCCCGATCCGCCCAACCGCGTCGTCGGCCTGCGCATCATCGGCAGCCGCCAGGCCGATGACAGCATGGCCGCAGTGCTGCGCGACATCGCCGCCCTGCCGGGTCGCAGCAGCTTCGCCATCGCCCGGCTGACCGATGCCGGCCCCGTGCTGCTCCAGTCGCACCATCCCGACCAGCCGATGGCGACCGGCTCCTCCTTCAAGCTGACTGTGCTGGCCGAACTGGCGCGTGCGGTGCAGGCCGGCGAGCGGCGCTGGAGCGATGTCATGCCGCTCGGTCCGAAAAGCTTTTCCGGCCGGCTGATGGCATGGCCCGATCGCGCGCCGATGACGCTGCACAGCCTGGCGACCGCGATGATCGCCGAAAGTGACAATAGCGCGTCGGACACGTTGCTGCTGGGCCTGGGCCGCGATAAGGTCGACGCCATGCGCCAGCGTTTCGGTATCGCCGATCCCCGCAGCCTGCCGATGCTGACCACGGCCGAGGCCTTTGCCCTCAAGATGCCGGCCAATGCCGAATTGCGCCGCCGCTATGAGGCCGGGACCATCGCCGATCGCCGCGCCCTGCTGCGGGATGCCGCCACCCGGCTGACCGCCGCTCATGTCGATGTCGGCACCGTGTCGGAAAATCCGGTGGCGATCGACACGCTCGAATGGTTCGCCAGCCCGCAGGAGGAAATCGCCCAGCTCGACTGGCTGCGCCGCAACGGTGGCGACGCCCTGTCGATCATGGCGGTCAATCCGGGCATCGCCCCCGCCAACGCGAAACGCTGGCGCTATTTCGGCTATAAGGGCGGCAGCGAACCCGGCGTCATTGCCATGAACTTCCTGGTGCAGGCGCAGGACGGCCAATATTACGCGGTCAGCGGCGCCTGGAACGATCCGGTCGCCCGCGTCGACGAAGGTCGCTTCGTCATGCTGATGACGCGCGCGCTCAACCTGCTCGCCGACTGATCGCCCGGTCCGGTGCCTGTCCTACACGCCGCCGATCCTCTATACATGCCCGATGGGACATGGACGGCGCTCGCAACAATCCATCACCAGTTGGACATTTAATGTCGAAATGTGCGGGAAATATGCGAAGTTAAGCGAGCGAAATCCTATTTTCCCGGCCCCGCCGGATCAGGCCGTGAGCGCCTCGACCAGCGCCTTGACCTTCTTCTGGCGCCATTGCGGCAGCGGGGCGATCAGCCAGTAGCTGAGCATCGTCGGCAGGGCATCGCCCACCTTGCGCACCCGTCTATTCTCGATATCCGCCTGCGCCAGCAGCAGCGGCACGCTCGCCCGGCCAAAGCCGTTCGCCGCTGCCTCGATCGCCAGCCCAGCATCCGCCACCCGGATCGCGGCAGGCAGGTCGCCCGAGGGGCAGCCGGGCCATTCGATCCGCTGCTCCGGCCCGCCCGCCGCCGCTTCCACGGTGACGAAGGCGGTTTCGCCGATCTTGATGCCCTCATGCTCGCCCGCGCCATCGGTCAGGCGCAGCGCCAGATCCAGATTGGCCTCGGTAAAGTCCAGCGCCTCGTCGGCGGCAACCAGAGAGAAGGTCAGGCCGGGCTGGCTCGCGGCATAGGCGGCCAGGCGCGGCTGCAGCCATTTGGCGGTGATGTCGCGCGGCGCGGCGATGGTCAGCGACGAACTGGACTGGCCCGCCTGCATCGCCCGCACCGCTTCCTCGAACTCCAGGAAACCGGCACGCAGCGCTTCAAGGCCCGCCTCGGTCTCGGGCGTCAGTTCCAGCCCCTTGGGCGTGCGGCGAAACAGCACCACGCCCAGCATGTCCTCCAGCGCGCGGATCTGCTGACCGACCGCCGCCGGCGTCACCGCCAGTTCGTCGGCGGCGCGGGTGAAGGACAGGTGTCGCGCCGCGGCATCCAGCACGCGCAGGCCGTTGAGCGGCAAATGGGTCCGCTTCATTCGGCCACCGCCGGCGCGATCAGCGCGAAATGGGGAATGGTCACCTCGAACGTCTCGCCATCGGACCCGATCATCGTATAGGCGCCGCGCATCGACCCCGTCGCCGTGTTGAGCGGGCAGCCCGACACATAGTCATAGCTTTTGCCCGGTTGCACCACCGGCTGTTCCCCGATCACGCCTTCACCCTCCAATTCCTGCTGAATGCCCCGCCCATCGGTGATGATCCAGTGACGGCTCAGCAGTTGCACCGGCTGTTCGCCCTGATTTTCGATCCGGATATGATAGGCCCAGAACCAGCGCCCCCGGTCCGGCTCCGACTGTTCGGGCAGGAAAGTCACGGCGACATGGACGATGATGTCCCGCGTCGTCGCGTGCAGGGGGAACAATGCGTTCATATCTCCCGCATGCGCCTCCCTGCCCGGTTCCGTCAACGCCCTATCGTCTTGAGCGCCTGGTCGAAGTCCGCGATCACATCGTCGGGATCTTCGAGGCCGACGTTCAGGCGCAGCATATCCTCGGTGATGCCGACTTCCAGTCGCGCCTCTTCGGCCATGCCGAAATGGGTGGTCGATGCCGGATGGGTCATGAGCGAACGCGAATCGCCGATATTGTTGCTGATGTCGACCAGTTCCAGCGCATTGAGCAGGCCATGCGCCTCGGCCCGGCCGCCGCCGACATAGAGCGAAAAGATCGGCCCGGCCGCGTCCATCTGCCGCATCGCCAGCGCATGCTGGGGATGGCTCTCCAGCCCCGGATAATTGACCTTGGGCAGGCGGGTTTCCAGGAACTGGGCAACCTTGAGCGCATTCTCGCTCTGGCGGCGGATGCGCAGTTCCAGCGTCTCCAGCCCCTTCAGCACCACCCAGGCGTTGAACGCACTGAGCGTCGGGCCGGTGTTGCGGTGGAAGGGCAGCAGCACATTGTCGATCCAGTCGCGGCTGCCACAGATGGCGCCGGCCAGCACGCGGCCCTGCCCATCCATCATCTTGGTCGCGCTATAGGCGACGACATCGGCGCCGAACTCCATCGGCCGCTGCAGCGCGGGCGAGGCGAAGGCGTTGTCGACGACGGTGGTGATGCCGCGTGCCCTGGCGATCGCGCAGACGGCGGCGATGTCGACCACGTCCATGGTCGGGTTGGCCGGCGTCTCGAAGAAGAAGACCTTGGTATTGCGCTGTGCCGCCGCTTCCCAGGCGGCAACGTCGCTGCCGTCGATCGTCGTCGTCGCGATGCCGAACTTGGGCAGCAGCGTGTCGACCAGCCAGCGGCAGGAACCAAAGGCAGCCTTGGCCGCGACGACATGGTCTCCGGCCGACAGCTGGCATAGCAAGGCAGCGGTCATCGCCGCCATTCCGGTCGCGGTCGCGCGGCAGGCTTCGGCGCCTTCCAGCAGGGCGATGCGCTGCTCCAGCATCTCGACCGTCGGGTTCTGCAGCCGGCTATAGGTCATACCCTGCTGTTCGCCGGCGAAGCGCGCGGCAGCGTCTTCGGCCCGATCGTAGCAATAGCCGCTGGACAGGAACAGCGCCTCAGACGTCTCGCCATATTCGGTGCGCGCGGTGCCGCCCCGGATGGCCAGCGTCGCCGGCTTCCAGTTCTTGGTGATCTCAGGGTTCTGCCCGCTCTTCCGCTTCATATCGCCTTCCGCATATCCGTCGTGACGCGCGGCGTTTCGCCGCCCAATATCTGTGCCATCTGGCTCATGTCGCCATTACCGCCCGAGAGGATAACCGCAACCTTCTTGCCGCGCATCTGCTCCTTTTCCTGGATCAGCGCGGCCAGCGCCACCGCACCGGCGCCCTCGGCCAGATTATGGGTGTCCTGCCAGTAGATACGGATGGCGTCCGCCACCTCCTCATCGGTGACGCCGACGAAACGGTCGGCGCGCGGCCCGAAATAGTCGAGTGCGGCCTGGACCGGGGTGCAAACGGCAACGCCATCGGCAAAGGTATAGGCGGTCGGACTGGTCAGCAATTGCCCTGCCTCGAACGAGCGCTTGGCGGCATCGACATGGGCGGACACGACGCCGACAACCTTGGTCTTGAGGCCCAGCGCATCCCTTGCCGCAATCGTGGCGCACAGGCCCGATCCGCAACCGACGGGAACATAGACGGTGTCGAGGTCCGGCACAGCATCGAACAGTTCCAGCCCATAGCTGGCGACGCCGCGCACCAGTTGCGCATGATAGGCCGGGACCATGAACAGCCCCTGCTCGGCGGCCAGGCGCACCGCCTCCGCCTTGGCGCTGTCGAAATCATGGCCATGTTCGATCAAGGTCGCGCCGAATGCCCGCATCGCCGCATTCTTCTCCAGCGCATTGCCATGGGGAACGACGATCGTCGCCTGCAGACCGGCGGCGCGGGCCGCGCGCACCTGCGCCTGGCCATGATTGCCGCGGGTCGCGGTGATGATGCCCGTCACCTCGGGATGGGTGCGCCGCAGCCAGTCGATATAGGTGATGGCGCCGCGCACCTTGAAAGCGCCGGTCGGCGTGTGGTTCTCATGCTTGACCCAGGTTTCAACGCCGATCCGCCCGGCCAGCAGCGGCCAGGCATATTGCGGGGTCGGCGGCACCTGGTCATGAACCATGGCGGCGGCGGCACGAAGGCTGGGCAGGGAAAAGTCGTCCATGCCGCTGCCTAGCTGGCGCGTGGAAGAGCCGACAGGACCGATATGCGCGAATTGGCCCCCTAGAGCCTGATCGTTTGAGGCGGAAGCGCCTCGCGCTTCCACCGATAGCGTGAATCGGGCTCTATTCTTGGATGCTAGACCTTGATTCACGCTTCAGGCAGATTCAGCCTGAAGCGATCAAGGTCTAGGCGGCCCTTCGCACCCTGCCCTCGATCAGCGGATGCAGATGCGCCTCTTCCCACTCCATATGGTCGTAGAGCATGTCCTGCAGCCCCAAGGTGCCCCGGCGATAGCCATCCCAGTCAGCCATGATCTGGGCCGGGGTCCATTGCTTGATATGGTCGCTGTAGCGCAGGAACAGCGCCACCATGGTGCGGCCATGCTGATGCACGACCGGCTCGGCCTCGATCGCCAGCGGCCCCTGGCGCAAGCCCCGCGCCAGCATGTCCTCACGCCCCATATGGTCGCGGAACAGCTGGGCGAAGCGGATGCGCCAGCGGGTCAGAAGTGCCATGTCGCGGACGTCATCGTCCATCATGCTGGCAAAATCCCGCATCATGCCCCGCAGGACATGATGGTCTTCAATCAGTTCAGTCGGCATTTGCGTCCCCATTCACCGCTCATATCGACCGGAAACGAAGAAACTTTACGTTCGCGTCACGCAAATGCGACGAACCGAAGTCGGATCAAAGCGCCGCGAGGACCGCGTCGCCCATCTCCACCGTGTTCATCGTGCCGCCCAGATCCGGCGAGCGGGCGCCGTCGGCCAGTGCCTTGGCAACCGCCGCCTCGATCCGGTCGGCCGGCTCGGGCAGGTTCAGCGAGTAACGCAGCATCATCGCCGCCGACAGGATGGTCGCCAGCGGATTGGCCTTGCCCTGACCGGCAATGTCGGGCGCGGACCCATGGATCGGTTCATAGAGGCCCTGGCCGCTACCGTTGAGCGTCGCCGATGCCAGCATGCCGATCGAGCCCACGCACATGCTCGCCTGATCCGACAGGATATCGCCGAACATGTTGCCGGTGACGATCACGTCGAACTGGCCGGGGTTGCGGACCAGCTGCATCGCGGCATTGTCGACATACATGTGGGTCAGGGCGACGTCGGGATATTCGGCCGACACCTCGATCACCACGTCGCGCCACAACTGGCTGGTTTCCAGCACATTGGCCTTGTCGACCGAGCAGAGCTTGCCGCGACGGGCACGCGCCGCCTGGAAGCCGGCATGGGCGATGCGGCGCACTTCGGCTTCGTTATAGGACATGATGTCATAGCCTTCGCGCAGGCCATCGGCGGTGCTGCGCATGCCCTTCTCGCCGAAATAGACGTCGCCATTGGTTTCGCGTACGATCAGCAGGTCGATCGAGCCGGCCACTTCGGGCTTCAGCGCGCTTTCATGCGCCAGTTCGGGGAAGACCTTGGCCGGGCGCAGGTTCGAGAACAGGCCCAGTTCCTTGCGCAGGCCCAGGATCGCCTGTTCCGGGCGCAGATGGCGTTCCAGCGAGTCGCAATCGGGATCGCCGACCGCGCCGAACAGGATGGCATCGGCGCGCTTGGCGATGTCCAGCGTCTCGGGCGGCAGCGGATGGCCGACCGCCTTGTAGGCTGAACCGCCGACCAGACCCTCTTCATAGGTGAGGCCGTCGATCGCCAGCGCATCAAGCACGCGCTTCGCCTGCGCGACGATCTCGGGGCCGATACCATCTCCAGGGAACAGGGCGATCAACATGGGAAACCTCTTTCTAAATCTTTGCCGGCACGGTTCCGCGAAAGAAAATGGCCGCCGTTGCCCGACGGGCGAACGGAGAATGCGGAAACGGCGCGCCCGCCCTTGCAAAAACTGCGCGCGTTACGCAACCGCTCTTTTCAGCCGATCCACCAGTCTTTCGCGCGCGGCCAGCACATCGGCCCGCCTTTCGGTCAGCACCGACCGCTCCAGGAAGAAGCCGGTCAGGCGCAATCCATCCATGATCTGCGGCCAGTCTCCGGCCCCACCCTGCAAAAGGAAAGGCGGCAGCGGCAGCAGGCGCGCCTCATAGCCC